>NZ_AYWP01000015.1:0-160184 GCF_000502435.1 Mesorhizobium sp. LNHC232B00 | reverse complement strand
GCCCTGGTCCCGATCGCCCGTTTGCGGCCGCCACGGCGGCGAACGGCGAGCTTCTCCTCCCGATAGAGCCGGAACAGCTTCTTGTGGTTCACGACCAGGCCCTCCCGCCTCAGCATCACGAGAAGACGCCGGTAGCCGAACCGGCGACGCTGCTGCGCGATCGCCTTCATCCGCTCGCGAAGCTCGCGGTCGTCCGGCCTGCTGGTCTCGTAGCGAACCGTCATGCGGCAACAGCCGATGGCTTTACACGCCCGCCGTTCGCTCATCCCGAAGCCTTCCTTCAGGCGAGCGACAGCTTTCCGCTTGGCCGCGGACCATTTCTTTCCCACAAGATCCTTCAACGCGGCATTGTCGAGCATCGCGTCGGCCAGAAGCCGCTTTAACCGCGTGTTCTCGTCCTCCAGCGCCTTAAGTCGCCGAGCCTCGGAGATATCCATCCCGCCGAAGCGGGCCTTCCAGTTGTAGATCGAGGCGTCGCTGACCCCGTGCTTGCGGCACAGATCGGCAACCGACACCCCGGCCTCGTGTTCCTTCAAAATTCCGATGATCTGCTCTTCAGAGAAGCGGTTACGTTTCATGTCCTGGTCCTCTCGATGGGCCAAAACGAACTTCAAACCGGATTAGATCAGAGGGGCAAGGTCACATGCCGCCGACGCGCTGACGGCCATATTCTTCCAGCGATCGGGCGTCCTGCAGTCACTTCGGCCCAGCATTCCAGATAACTGGGATGGTCTCGACGCGGTCATGCCCGCGCTTACAGGTCTGGTCACAGGCGCTGCCAGTTCAGGCTATCTGGCCGTCTTGTTTCTCGACCTCGTCGAAACGTCGCCGCGGCCGGCTCTAGTACCCTACCTGGTTGAGGCTCTTGGAGCGTGGTGCTCGGCCTATGGGCCGGATACGAGCTTCTGGGTCAGCCGCGACATTGGCGGACGTGTATGCCGCTGGTTAGAGGATGTTCTTGCAGATGGTGTGCCAGGATTGCCAGATTCTACTCAGGCAAAAGCCTTGCTCGACAGCCTCGATGTGCTGGTCCAGGCAGGGGTGACCTCGGCACGCGAGGTCGAAGAACTATTGGCGGCAAGCAGTGCGGTTGAACGCGTTTCGTTCCAGATCGCAGGTGTTGCCAATCGCGTCATCTAGCGAACCGAAACCATAACCGAAAGATACAAAATGTCTGGATCCGCAACGCCTAGCCGCGAGGATATAGTCGACGCCCGCAACTCGACGCGCTCAGCTACCATGCTAAAACGAACCGGGCTTACGAGGATAAAGGCGAGAGATCGATGTACAGGGATCAAACGGATCCTAAACGGCACCCCTCGCCGGGGGCGGTCAGTCCCGCGTCCCGCCTTTTGGCGGCGCTATGCTGACGCTCCTTAGGCCGCCCTGTTGAACCGGTCTTGGGGTCACGAACCGGCTTCGCTGATGAAATGACCTCTGTTCGAATTGCGGACATTTCATCGGCTCCGCTTTGTACGCCGTCTTTGGTGTCGCCGCTTCCGCGGCACGTTTTAGTGATAGAGGCGATCGAGGCTGTATGACCAAGTCACTTGCGCCGATTACGCTGCCCTCGCACCTTGGATAGTGTGAAGCATTTCCGGCTTGAGATGCGTATAGCGCCGCAACATCTTCCAATCCTTGTGGCCCGAACCAGGGCCACTCTGCCCTGGGCGGGTAGTTCGCTCGTCAGGCATACCCTGGAGGGCATGGTGGCAACCAACCCGTTCGGCACCTACGGTGCGCGCCCGCTGGCAGTGGGCGACTCCCGTTTCCACCTCGGGCAGGATGGCCATGAGGCTATCGTGCACGGGTCCGGATGGAACGCTTACATCGGTCCGGCGCCGTCACCCCTGCCACCAATCAAAGCGGATGTGGGGATCGGTGCGGCGCTCGCCGTCGTACTGGGTGCCGCACCTGTTCCGCACCCGCTTCGCTGCTATGATCGACCCGTTCGCCTGCAATGCCTGGGACTGGGCCGATGTCCCCAAGCTGGTAGAATTCTCCCCGATCGGGGCCCCGCTCGGCCATGTCGTGACGGCAGGGCTCGGCTCAGTAGCTCGGCCACGAATTACTATCTGGCTCTCGCTACTCGGGACTTGCGCGCCAGCCGGATCGACCACGAGCATGTCGGGATTCACAACGTAACGCGCTCTCCCGTCTTCACCGATGCCCATGCCAAGATCGGCCTGGCCAAAGTCAAGGCTGTCGCCGCCTTTCTCCGAGAAGCCGGTGTCGAGGATGTGGCGGTCGACTCGGACGCGGTCCATGAGTCGGCGCTGTGGAATTCCCGTGAGGCGGGCTCGACGGACGTTCTGATCTCGGCCGCCAACGAGTTCAACGTGCGCTATCACCGAGATGGGATTTCCGCCGATCCAGCTCTATGCCACCACGGGCCGAAACTGACAGGCGATCTTGATACGGCACGTGCCCGGAGCGAAAGCTTGCTCGCTCTGCGTGTTCCCGCCTGAAGCGAAGTTCGCTCCCACTGCCTGCGCCACAGATGGGCCGCGGCCGCCCCAAACGGCGGTCGAACAAGACCGCGTCGACGCGGCGCTACCCTTCCTCTCCTTCGCCGCAGGACTAATGACCGCAACTGAGGTTCTGAAGCTCACTGCCCTGTCTATCCGCTCTCGGCCGAACGGGTGATGCTGGGCCTGAAGGGCCAGCCGCTGTTGGTTGGCAACCCGCACCGCACTGGATACCTTTGCGAGGGTCGTCACAAAGCCGTGCACCAACCGCAGTCGCGGGCTCGCGCTACGCTGAGTTTGCAATATGAGGCCATCGGGGGCTGGCACCTGAGCAATGGGACCTCGGAACCGACAGCGTCCGGACGTCGGCCGCACGGGCTCTTCGCGAAGGGGCCAAGCCAAGCTAATAGAATGACATTCATTCCTCCCGGAATGCCCGACTGATTTGGTCCGACAGCGGCTTCATGAAATAGGAAAGCGCCGTACGCTCGCCCGTCTGGACCATCGCTTCGGCCGGCATGCCGGGCACGAGCGTCAGGTCCTTGAGCTTCGTCAGTTCCNATCGATCCGTCGCAGTTCCTGTTCAGCCGCCACCTTGCGCTCACCATACTCCCCGACCTGCGCCTGAACCTCTCTGAGCTCCTGGCCGACTTCGGTCTTGAAATCCTGATCGATCTGCGGGATCTGCAGGCGCGTTTCGGCTATGCGGGCTGCTGTCTGTGCCTGATCTGCGATCTTCTCACCGCGTTCGCCACCGAAAGTGGCAACCTGGATCTTCAGGCTGTTCAACCGTTGGTCCGAGACAATGCCTTGGTCGCGCAGCCCACTCAGAACAGCAATTTCCTTTAGGAGAACCTCGATCCTTTTTTCACAGGCAATTTCCTGCGCCTCGAATCCTTCGATCTCGTGGTGATATTGAGTAATGTGTTCCGCCAGTTGCGCCTGCTTTCCGTGGCGGGATTGTCTGCGGAATTCGAACAGCAGCGTCTCGCTATGTATTGCCGAAGCTACGTCCGGAACATCTCTTCGGGCGAGCAGCCAGTCCGGGAAGGCGATCTCCGCGAGATCGTCACGCTCAGCATCGAGTCGTGCCTGGTAGGCGGCGAGCTCATCGAGCCGCTTGGTGACTATGGCGAGATTAGCGCGCGTCTGGGTGGCATCGAGCCGCATGAGGATGTCGCCGGCTTTTACTTTATCGCCTTCGCGCACCAGGATTTCTCCCACCACCCCGCCGGTCGGGTGCTGCACCTTCTTGACATAGGAATCGACGACAAAGTGTCCGGACGCGACAACCGCACCGGAGAGATTCGTGAAGGCCGCCCAGGCTCCGGCTCCTCCCACAAAGATTACGCTCGCCAGAAGGCCCGCCACCAGGTGGCGGCGAATGGAGCTGGAAACGTCATTGTTCTGCTGAATGCCGGACACCGGGATCCTCCATGTCAGCGCGCTCTCCCACGTTATCCTGTGTAGATTCGATGGCCTTGACGCCAGCGCCTCGTGCCATCGCTGTCCCCTTCAGGACTTTGGAAAGCGCTTCATCACGCGCACCGAATGCTCGCTGCCGTCCACCTTCCATCACCAACACCAAATCCACGGCGCGGATGGCGCTGGGCCGATGGGCGACGACAACCGCAATGCCCTTGCGCTCGCGCACGGAGGCGATCGCCTTAACGACCGCAGCCTCGCCTTCCGAATCGAGATTGGCATTGGGTTCATCCAGCACAACAAGGAAAGGGTCTCGATAAAGAGCACGGGCAAGACCGATACGCTGGCGCTGCCCGGCGGAAAGTGCCGATCCGGCCTCACCGATCGGAGTTCCGTAGCCGTGCTCAAATCGGAGGATCAGTTCGTGCGTGCCCGCTGCTTTCGCCGCGGCGACAATAGCCTCAGGGTCAGGATTATCTTCAAAACGAGCGATGTTTTCGGCGATGGTGCCGTCGAACAGTTCAACACCTTGCGGCAGATAGCCGATATGACGGCCTAGTGCTTCCCGGTCCCATTGATCGAGGCTTGCGCTGTCGATGCGAACTTTTCCGGCCACCGGCGCCCATGCGCCGACGATGGCGCGCGAGAGTGTCGACTTGCCCGAGCCCGATGCACCGATGATCCCGAGTGCGCTTCCCGCCTGAATGGCAAACGCAAGGCCGGTCACGGTCGGCTTCCTTGCGCCGGGCGGAACGATTGTCACGCCTTCGAGGCGCAGTTCGCGTTCAGGTGCAGGCATTGGCATAACGGCAGCGGATTCAGGAACCTTTTCCAGGAGGTCCTCCAGCCGCGCCCAACCCTGGCGCGCCATGAGGAAAGGTTTCCAGCTTGAAATGGCCAGATCGACCGGCGCCAGCGCACGCCCCATCATGATCGAACTGGCAATCATAACCCCGGCCGTAGCCTCCTGTCTGATGACAAGGTACGCGCCGACGGCAAGAATGGCCGATTGCAGCAGCACGCGCAGCGATTTTGAAATGGCACCCAGCCCACCTGCCACGTCCCCAGCTTTCCGGTTGGCGGCCAGAAACTTGGCATTGGCCTTTTGCCATCGGGCAGCGATCCGCTTTCCAAGACCGAGAGCTTGCACGACCTCGGCATTGCAACGCGCTGCTTGCAGCAGACCATTGCGTGCCATGTTGTGGGAAACGGTATCGCTTATCGGCCGTTGCGAGAGAGTGTTGGCAAGGAGTGTCAGAGATGTGAGGCCGACCGCCCCGATAAGTGCCGTCATGCCGATCCAGAAATGAAGGAGGAAGCAAATGCCAAGATAAAGCAGCATCCATGGCAGATCGAAGAACGCTGTCGGACCGTTTCCACCTAAGAAGCCGCGAACATTGTCGAGATCGCGAAGCGGCTGTAAGCCGTCGCCCGGCATGCGCGTTGAAAGCGGAAGGCGAACGATCGCATTGTGAACGCGTCCGGAAAACTCTCCATCGAAACGCTCGCCAATCCGCAGCAGCACGCGGGCGCGCAAAATGTCGAGCAAGCATTGGAACGCATAAAGCCCCGCAGCAAGCACGACGAGCCCCACCAGCGTCGATACGCTGCCACTTGCCAGAACGCGGTCATAGACTTGAAGCATGAACAGCGGCGAGATCAGCGCAAGCACGTTGACCACGCCGCTGATCAACAGAATTCCCCAAATAGCGGAAGTCAGAGGGAAAGGTCTCAAAGCTGAATCCTTCAAGGAATGGTTACTCACGTAGGTCTCCGTGAGGATCTGGCGACCCAGCTCCCTATATTGCTCCCCGAGCGGCAACCGACTCGCTGATTCAGGATCAGTGCTCCCGCCGAATATGTTTGGTTTGGCATCTAATGGAGCGGGTCAACAACAACACCGTCCGGCTGAAGGTTTGGAAGGGATTCATCGTGGCCGGCCGCAAGGGCCCGAACAGACGCCTTCAGGGAGATTTCGGTGTACGACCAGCGCGACGTGCAGGGCTTCGTCAAGCTGTACACGCTGCGACTGCTCCCGGCGCCCCGGCCCATCGCAAGTAGCGGAGACGGAAAGCGCCCGCCCAGGGGGCGGGGCGCTGTTCCGTATCGTTTTTCTGGATCAAACGAAGGTGAAGTCCGACGCGGTCAGGCCTAGGTCGGCCACGGTGACCACACCGCCCAGGTGGGCGAACTCGTGCGCGCTGCCGTCGGCGGTGACATAGGCCAGAGTTGCGACTCTGTCGGTGTAGCTGCTTTGG
This sequence comes from Mesorhizobium sp. LNHC232B00, assembly GCF_000502435.1. Taxonomy (NCBI): domain Bacteria; kingdom Pseudomonadati; phylum Pseudomonadota; class Alphaproteobacteria; order Hyphomicrobiales; family Phyllobacteriaceae; genus Mesorhizobium; species Mesorhizobium sp. LNHC232B00. The sequence goes on along the minus strand of NZ_AYWP01000015.1, from coordinate 154,033 downwards.
TAGACAATGATGTCGCCGGCGTGCTCGCCGGAGATCGCACTCGCTGCCTCATTAGCAGAGTTGAAAGATTCGCCAGTGATTACCACGACATGTTCGCCGTTCGCACCCGAGGCCGCGCCACTGTAGAAGCTGCTCACCGGGTAGCCGGACTGTATGCTGGCGTTGTTGACGAAGTTCGCGCCAAAACCGTCGTTGTAGAGGCCCACCGCATCGAAGGCGAACTTGTCCTCCGCCGGGTTGAAATCGGTGATAGTGGTAATGTCCGGCTTCGACCCGACACTCGGATCGACCCCAGGCACCGGATTGTGGAACTGGAACACGAACGTGTCATTGTCGGTGCCCCCGGTCAACGTATCCTGGCCGTCACCCACGTAGAGGACATCCTGGCCGGGACCGCCGCTGAGCCTGTCATTGTCCTCACCGGAGACGCGCGCGTTGAAGCGGCCGTTGTCGCCGGAGAGATCGTCCCAGCCATCTCCGCCGAAGATGCGGTCGTTACCCTCGCCGCCAAGGGCTCGGTCACTGCCCGGGCCAGCCGAGATCTCGTCGTTGCCGCCACGACCGTCAATCCAGTCACCGCCCTGGAAACCCTCCATCCAATCTTCACCCTTGGTGCCGAGGAGTGTTTCGGCATCCGGGCTACCCTCGATAATGTTTGCCATCGAAAAATACTCCTAATGATGCACCCTGCCTGACGCGTTCATATTGCTCATCGGGTAATTAGAGAAATCGATTGCTTGGATAGACACACATTTACGAAATGGATGCATTCACGTTCACTTCGCCCTTCCGCTGAGCAGTAGCGGGCTCGCAGGCGGCGGGGACGCGCCCAGACGATCGACCCGAACATTCACACTCAAGCGGACGAGGAAAACTTGGTAACCGGCCGCCCTGGTTGGGCCCAAACCTCTCTCTGTTTGCTCGACGCCGGCATACCCGCACCGTAAGCGCTGGACGTGGACAAGTTCCGGTGGCGGCGGGTACGGCGCGGCTCAGCGATGAATGGGGGCCGGAGACGGTTCCTTCCCCGACACGCATGCTGCTACCGCGCAACAAGGGGAGGGCAATTTGCCGCCAATGGTCTCGTGATAGCGCCTTTCGCCGACAGGCTGTCGAAGTTGACCGAAGCCGAGCTGAAACGACAACTGACGGGTCCTCACAGCTGCGTTACGCATTCGCTCACCGTCAAGCCGGCCTCGGAAGAACAGGCATAGGGCTGTGTTGCCGAGTATCTCGCCAGCACTGCCCATTGCGAGCAATGGAACATTAGAGAGCGCGTTCGCGCGAGCCGAGAGTTCAAGGATCTCGGAACGACAGCTTCCGCACGTCGGCCGCACGGGCTCTACGCGACGCGGCCTACGCCAAGCTAACAGAATGACATTCATTCCTCCCGGAATGCCCGACTGATTTGGTCCGACAGCGGCTTCACAAAATAGGAAAGCGCCGTAGGCTCGCCCGTCTGGACCATCGCTTCGGCCGGCATGCCGGGCACGAGCGTCAGGTCCTTGAGCTTCGTCAGTTCCNGCTCGCCCGTCTGGACCATCGCTTCGGCCGGCATGCCGGGCACGAGCGTCAGGTCCTTGAGCTTCGTCAGTTCCGCATGCGGAACCGATAGACGCACCAGGTAATACGAAATGCCGTTTTTTTCGTCCGTCGCCAGATCTGCTGCGATCCGGCTGACATATCCGTTCAATTCCGGCGTGGTTCTCAGATTGAAGGCTGACATCCGCAGCACGGCCTTGTGACCAAGCTGGATTTGGTCGATGTCCTTCGGGGTGATCCCTACTTCCAGCGCAAGATCGTCGCCTTCCGGCACGATTAGCATGATCGGATCGGCGGGNCAGATTGAAGGCTGACATCCGCAGCACGGCCTTGTGACCAAGCTGGATTTGGTCGATGTCCTTCGGGGTGATCCGTACTTCCAGCGCAAGATCGTCGCCTTTCGGCACGATTAGCATGATCGGATCGGCGGGCGTAATCACTCCGCCGACCGTATGAACTGCGAGTTGTTGAATGGTGCCTGACTGCGGCGCGACGATATCGATCCGTCGCAGTTCCTGTTCAGCCGCCACCTTGCGCTCACCATACTCCCCGACCTGCGCCTCGCTGGACGAGGACAAGTTCCGCTGGCCGCGGGTGGAGAACGGCGTGATCCGGCTTGCCGCGCCCAACTGATGGCGCTCGTCGAAGGCATGGACTGGCGCGCTTAAGCCGAACGGAGACGGCGTCCGACGTCGGCCGGATAGGCCGTGGCGAAGTGACTCAGGGCCAAAAGGCGGGCTTCTGGCCGTGCAAAATAAGCTTTTGTCGGCGTCATGTAGAGAAGCGCTTTGGCCCGTCTCCACGAAATCGTTCCGCTCAAGGCGATATTCGTCCCCATGGCGGCGGAGAAGGCCGAACTGCAACAACTCCGGAGCGAACACTCAAGGCCGAGATCGTCCGGATGGCGACACTCAACGAGCGTGCCCAGGAGAGGCTCGCCGACCTTCAGGGATCGTCAAGCAGCTGGAGCGCGGCGCTTCGGTCGCAGCTCCGAGAAGCTCGAACGTGCCCAGCAGGCCTTCGCCTTCGAATCCAGACCGGGCTCGGCGCGATTGAGTCCGAACTCGAGGCCGCAAGGCCGCAAGACCGACAGGCGAGCCGCGACGTGCTGCGCGACCGCGCAAGGCGTTCCCGGTGCATCTGGAGCGGGTCGAGATCGTCATCCGGCTCGACCCATGGGGGAAGAAGCGCTCCCGCAGCCAATCGTCCAGTCCGTCAAACGCCGTCGGCCGCACGGGCTTGCGAAACGGAACAGTCCCGCCCTCGCTTAGATGCCGATGCACGGTGTTGCGCGCGCCCCCGAATTCCTTCGCCCGTCGGTTCCCCGCCAACCTCATGCCGCCGCAGCATCGCTGCCACCTCTTCAGGCTGAAGGATCTGCTCTCCCTGCATCGTTCTCGACAATGCAGGAATCGCCCAATCCCAATCGCCATCCATGCCTCCTCTCATAACCCAGGGGTCAGTTTCTCAATTCGGCCGACAACTGAGACGTCCGGTGCTATTAGGCAGGGCAATCATACGAGATGCCTCCTGCAACATCATTTCCCGCATCCATAGGCTTGCCGGATCATTATTGTGAAGCGCAGGCCATTGGACGGCCTCCGTGAATGCGGCAGGAAGTGGCGGCGGAAGTTCGACAATCCGCAAGGGTGTTAATTTCGCGAAATGCTGCGCCAGCCGCAACGGCATAGTCCCGATGCGGCTGGTGCCTGATAGAAGGGGCGGGATCATGCTAAAGCCGTGTACGACGACCTCGATACGTCTCTCGAAACCGTTCTCGAGCAAATACCATTCCTCGATGGAGGGCTGCCGGGTGTCCCCGAATTTAAGCACAACCTGCCCCATCGACAAGTATCGGTCGAATGTAAGTGGCTCTGACAGCTGCTTGTTCGTGCCGCAGCCTACGCATACGAGCATATCTTCGAACAGGGCTGCGCGAGGATGTTTCGACATGAACACTTCCGGCATAATCAGAAAATCAACGTCGCCGCGCCGGAGAAGCTCCTCGGGGTCGTCGGAAATAGGCAGACATTCGAAGCGGACGGCGGGAGCTTCCCGCGCAGCACGCTTTACGATCTTCTTAAAAAATACGAGTGTGAGGTAATCGGAAAGGATGATGCGGAAGCGACGATCCGATCCGACCGGGTTAAAGGGGTCCCAGGAAATAATCGACAGCTGGATGTGCAGCAATGCCTCCCGGACTGCTGTGGCGAGCCCCTCCGCGCGCGGTGTCAAAATGAGTTCGCGGCCGTTCATCGTAAATAGCTCATCGCTGAAATAGGCGCGTAACCGACCGACGGCGGCGCTCATGGCCGGCTGACTCAGGTTAATACTGCGGGCTGCGGCGGTGACTTTACGCTCCCTGATCAAAGCGTCCAGCACAACGAGGAGATTTAGATCGAGTCCCTTAAAACGCATGCATTGACCTATCCGACACGTGGATGGGTATCGCCCAAACAATCAATTTCACGAATGGTGAGAGCGTCAACGCATCAGCCGACGACGAAACAGAGCAACCGATAGGAAGAACGGCAAAACCGTGTATATGCAAAGCGCGCCGATATGCAGGCCCATGCTGCCGGCGGGACGGCCAAGCATCGCCGGACGAATGAGGTCAATTGCATGTGCGAGCGGCAACAAGGAGGCGACGTCCTGAAAAGCGCCGGGCAATTGGTTGACCGGAAACATCGCGCCGCAAAGGAACAGCATGGGCGTTATAACAAGCGTATTATAAAATATGAAATATTCATAACTGGGCGCAAGCGCCGTGACGACCATCGCTAGACTCGCGAAGGCGAGGCCACTGAGAGCGATGACTGGCAGCAAGCAGAGGATGGATGGCCACGATGCGTAGCCTAGCGTGGTCGCAACAATAGTGATTGCTGTGCCCGCCATCAGGGCCTTGGTGGCTGCCCACGCCAATTCGCCGAGTAAGATATCGCCGAGCGTCAGCTGAGTGCATAGCATTCCTTCCCAGGTGCGCTGGTCGCCCATGCGGCCGAAACTCCCGTAAACCGTTTCAGCAGTCGCCGATGCCATCGCGCTTGTGGCAACCATGCCAGCCGCGAGAAACGCAATGTACGAAGTGCCCTCAACAGGACCTATCATTGTTCCGATTCCAAAGCCGAGACCGAACAGATAGATCATCGGATCGGCGAGGTTGCCGAGCACCGATGCAAGCCCGATTTTCTTCCATCCAAGATAGTTGCGGCGCCAAACCGCGACCCAATTCCACGCATTGGCGGGCATGCCCGCCGCATAACGTTCGCCCATTGTTCAGTCCTCCATCTCGCGCCCGGTTAGCCGCAAAAACACATCCTCGAGATTGGGAGGACGCTGCAGAAGGCGTAGACCCGCGCGCCCGCGTAGCTGCGCCAGCACCTGCTCCGGATCGGGTGCATAGCAAAAAAGCGTCTCACCGCTCACCTCAATGCGCTGTGCGTACGGCCGGATCAGCGCACCCAGTTCATGCGGATTGCCGCCGTAGACCTCGACCACGTCACAGCCGATCTGCTCGTCAATGAGTGCGGACGGGCGGCCTTCGGCGATCTTGCGCCCCTCCTCCATAACGCACAGCCGATCGCACAGCCGCTCGGCCTCTTCCATGAAATGGGTAGTCAAAAGAATAGTCTTGCCCCGCGCCAGCAGCGATCGCAGCCGTTCCCAGATCAGGTGGCGGGCCTGCGGATCGAGGCCGGTGGTCGGCTCGTCCATCACCAGCAAGTGCGGGTCATTGATCAGCGCACGCGCGAGCGTCAGGCGCCGCTTCATGCCGCCGGACAGTTCGGCGACGCGCGCATCCGCTTTGTTCTCGAGGCGGGCGAACTCAAGCAGCGATGGTATGACCGCATCGATCTGGCGTCTGCTCATCCGGAAGTAGCGCCCGAACACCAACAGGTTCTCGCGTACAGTGAACGTGGTATCAAGATTGTCGAACTGCGGGACCACGCCGATGCGCATACGTGCCAAACGCGCGCGCGCCGGCACTGGAACGCCGAGCACAGTAATCTTCCCCGCATCGGGCGATGTCATGCCGAGGACCATACGCGCAATCGTGCTTTTGCCGGCGCCGTTCGGTCCCAAGAGCCCGAAGCATTCCCCCGCCGCAACGCGGAACGACAGTCTGTCGACAACGAGCTTGTCATAAGTTTTGCTTACGTCAGTAAGATCGATCGCTACCATGGACATGGGTTCATTTTACCGAGAGGGACGCCAAGACTGGCGGTTGCTTGGTTGCCTGCCGGACCTGAAACTGTGACTCGTCTTCGCCATCCCAGCCGTCGATAACGAACTGATCGACATCACAAGGATTTAGCCCCTGTTCCGGTAAAGCGGCGACAATTGCGTATAAATTATCGATGGCTTGGTAACGCGGATCGTTGTGCCGCTTTTCCTGGTCAACGCAGAAGACGAGCCGTCCATCCTCGACCAGGGCGATCGCCCCATCATGGGTCAGCTTGATACCAAAGATGCGCATAGTGTCTCCAGGTTAACGGCGATAGATTCGATTCATCAGGAAGCGGAAAGCGGGTTTCGGAAACGGACGAGCAAGCAGTCTTCGTTGACCGACTCGCCCCGACACTCAAGACGCTCTACCTCGATCAACGTTTCGTTCAGCATGGCGATGACCGGCTCAGCACCAGCGGCGTGACCCCAGCGACGGCAATTAGCATCCCTTGCCGATCCGAAGATCAGATGCCCGCCAGGCGCAAGCACCCGCACCAGGTTTTTGACGGCCTCGCGCATCTCGGCTATGTCTTCGAGATAGTAGAGGACCTCCGCCACAACGATCAGGTCAAACAACTCGTCGGTCGAAAACTGTTGAACATCGGAGACTATCCAGTTGATGCGCGACGGCTCGTTTATCCGTTGACGTGCTCGAGCAATCGCTTGCGCCACGACATCGATGACGGTGAGCCCTTGGCAGTAGGGGGCTAGTTTTTCCGTGAATGCGCCGGCAGCGCACCCGACTTCGAGGGCATTTGAAATGGAGCCTTGGGCAAGCGCCAGCTGGAGCATTTGCGTGTGGCGCTTCCGCTCGAACGGATTGCCGTCGAGAAGCCACGGATCGTCTGCGGCCAATTCCCGATCAAGCAACTGATGATTCACGTTCTGGGTCAAACTCGTGCACCTCTCGTCCACTAGGTAATTAGCGATCACTCGTCGCCGCAAATGTTGCCCGACAGCACTAATTCCGAAGAATCCCGCGCAAGATTGAGCCTGCGAAGCGGAGCCGCATGCGGCGAGAATTCTGCCCTGCTGGAACCAGTGATCGGAGTTTGGGTGGGGGCCTGTTTTCCCCCAGTGTTCGATGTAGCGACAGCAGAGCCTCGCGACAGCCAATCGCTATTGCTCAATGTACACAGCGCGTAGGCTTTCAACGGAAGCAAGAGAAAGATGTTGATGAACGTGTGCAGCGAAAAGCCCAGAAATCGAAACTGTCGGGCACGAAATGCTACCACGCTGCATCGGAGCAGGGTCATGGACACAATCATCAGTCCTGTCCACCAAGGCACAGAGCCTGTCAGTGCGAAATGTGCGAGGCCCGTTAATACCGATATGGCGAGGAGTAGCGCGCCGAGATTCTGTCCGACCACGTCCAACGTGAGATAGCTATTCAGGCTGGGCAGCAAGCGCAGCCCAAGCAGCGTGTCCCGGAATGTGCTTCGTGCCCAACGGAGTTGTTGGCGCAGATACGGTCCTAGTCTGTTCGGGACGACTGTGGCCGCGATGGCGCTCGGAACGTACTCGGTTCGAAAGCCTGCTTTCAGCATCAGGATAGTAAGATGGCGATCCTCACCGAAGTCGCTTGGCTTGCCCCGAAAAAACTGCGACTCGTACTGGTCCAGTAACAAAAGGAGCGCAGACCGGCGGTACATGGCACATGGGCCGCAACAGCACATAACGGCACCGAAGCGAGCCTGCGCCGCGCGCTCCTCGTTGCAAGCCAGCCAGTACTCCATGTCTATCAGCCTGGTCAGCCAGCTCTCGGTCCGGTTACTGGCCGTCAACTGACCCATGACTGCGCCGACCGCTGAATCTCGCATCTTCGGTACAAGCTTGGCAATGACGTCGGACGCGAGTAACGTGTCTGAATCAACGTTAAGCACCAGATCCCCTGATGAGCGGCGTATCGCGGCGATCTGCGCCTTGCGCTTTCCAACATTCTCGGGAAGCAAAATGATGTCGAACCTAGGGTCGCGCGCGTAGGTTTCGTGGACAGTTCCTAAGGCTTCGCGATTTCCAGAACCGTCATCAACCACATAGACCCGAAGTCTTCCGGCGTATTCTTGGTCGGCAATGGAAGCCAGGCACTCTGAAAGCGTGCGCGGATCCTCGTTGAAGCAGGGGACGATGACATCCACGCTGGGCAGTTGATCGGAGCCGACGAGAACCTGCAACGCCGATGGGTCGTTTGTCGGCAGAGCATAAAGCCCCTGCATGCTCTTATAAGCAGTCGAGAGCAGCGCATAAAGCGATATGGCCACAGTGCTGGTTGTACCAAGAAGAGTCATGGGATCTCGTTTGTTTAGTGATGTTGAGGAAGTGAGCGGATTACAAATCCGCGCTCACGCAATGCTGGAATCAGCCGGGACAGCGCCGTGACCGTCTGGTCGCGCAGACCGGCGTGAGCGCCCCGGCCCAACTCGCCGGGAGGGCATCCGTCGTGCAAGAGTACGATTGCGCCCGGCCGGACAGAGGCGAGCACTTTATCGATAATCGCGTCGACCCCAGGGCGAGACCAATCTCGAGGGTCGACGGACCAATGGAGGGCCGCCAGCCCGGCGATCTGTGACGCTGTGAAGACTTCTTCACTCCAGGCGCCGTAGGGCGCGCGAACATAGCGCACCGAGGCCTGCGGGCACGCTCTCATGATGGCGTCGTTCGCTTCAAAGACCTCACGTTGCACTTCGCCGAAACCGCATTGGTACAGATCCGGATGAGACATCGTGTGGTTGCCTACCTCGTGCCCTTCTGCGATCATCCGTTGGATTAGATCTGGGTGCTCTAAGGCGTAGGCGCCGATGACGAAGAAAGTCGCCGGCACCCGCTGCTCTGCCAGCACATCGAGAATCTCCGGTGTGAAAAGTCGATTGGGACCGTCGTCAAACGTCAGATAAACGCTGCGACGGCCGGTGCCGTCAGAGCACTCACGGCGCACTTCGTACAAGCAATCGGGACGGCTCATAGCTCTGGTCCGTTCCGATCTATCATCGTGCCCGTGGGCCATTCGCTGATCGGCCGTCCAACCGGCAGAACAATGGTGAGTGCGTCATCGATGCGTGTGGGCGGCAGGTCGAGGCGGGCCTCTGGTCGGGTGGAGCGCACGCGAATTCCCGACAAAACGGCCAAAGGCCTGTATCGCCGCCCGAACCTCTCAACATGATTCCGCAGCGCGTCCCGGACCGTTCCGAAAGCGAATGGAACGCCAAGCTCCTGCAGTATTGGAAGCATGACATGGATTGAATGGGCGATTCCGAGACCCTCAAGGTCCGGGCGTACCCCGTACAGGCCCAGCTCAGCCACCAACAGGTCGACCGCGTCAACCTTGATGAAACGGCGCAGTATGCCCATGTGAGCCGCTACACCACTTGAATCATAGGCGATCACGCGGAGTTCAGGCCTGGCTCCGGCCCAGCTTCGACTACCTTCGAACGGTTCTGCGTTGGACGCCCCAGTCGGCCCGTACGTATCACGAAAGAACTCGGCGAGCTCAACGTGATCGGAGAGCTGCAATTCGTTTTCCCAGCACAACTTCCACTGCACCTGATGGCGCATTCAGGACCTCTCTTCATATTAGTTTTTTGCGGCCGCATTACCCGATTAAAGCGGCGCTGTTGGCTGCATTCAGCCGTTGTCGTTGGCGAAGGTGAGCCAGACGCTCTCTCGAAGTTCCGGCCCGTGTCGTCGATTTGAGCTTGACGTCGCTCATTAACGTTCCTCTAATGCATGGCTCGTAAATTCGTAAAATTGATTGTTTGAATGATACGCATCCACGCGTTGGATAGAACATGACATGCGTTTCAAGGGACTCGATCTAAATCTCCTCGTTGTGCTGGACGCTCTGATGAGGGAGCGTAAAGTCACTGCCGCGGCTCGCAGTATCAACCTGAGCCAGCCGGCCATGAGCGCCGCCGTTGCTCGGTTACGCGCCTACTTCAACGATGAGCTATTTACGATGAACGGCCGCGAGCTCATTTTGACACCGCGCGCCGACGGGCTCGCCACAGCAGTCCGGGAGGCATTGCTGCACATCCAGCTATCGATTATTTCCTCCGACGCTTTCAACCCAGCGCAATCGGATCGTCTCTTCCGAATGATGCTTTCCGATTACATCACGCTCGTATTTTTTAAGAAGATCGTAGAGCGTGCTGCGCGGGAAGCTCCCGCCGTTCGCTTTGAATGTCTGCCTATTTGCGACGACCCCGAGGAGCTTCTCCGGCGCGGCGACCTTGATTTTCTGATTATGCCGGAAGTGTTCATGTCGAAACATCCTCGAGCAGTCCTGTTCGAAGATATGCTCGTATGCGTAGGCTGCGGCACGAACAAGCAGCTGTCAGAGCCACTTACATTCGAGCGATACTTGTCCATGGGGCATGTCGTGCTCAAATTCAGGCACACCCGGCAGCCCACCATGGAGGAATGGTATTTGCTCGAGCACGGTTTCGAGAGACGTGTCGAGGTCGTCGTACAGGGCTTTAGCCTGATCGCGCCCGTCCTGTCAGGCAGCAACCGCATCGGGACCATGCCCTTACGGCTGGCGCAGCATTTCGCAAAAACAACACCCCTGCGGATTGTCCAACTTCCGCCGCCACTTCCTCCTCCCGCATTCACGGAGGCCGTCCAATGGCCTGAGCTTCACAATACTGATCCGGCAAGCATGTGGATGCGGGAAATGATGTTGCAGGAGGCATCTAGCCTGGCGCCTTTGCCTGAAATCAATGAGCGTCTCGGGCACGCCGATCCGACCTTGCGGTTGTTGGTACCGACTGCCACCTCGATTTCGCGTGCGAAGTCCCGGAAGATGTTAAGCCCCACTTAAACACCGGGCCTTTGCCCAGCAGAGCGGCGCAGTTGATTGTCAAGTACGAGGGCCAGGAACGAGCAGAACACACGCCCGGGGTTGCTACTGAATTGACTGCCGCCTCCGATTTTGCTTGCGGAGTCCCAGAAGATGCTCAGCCCCACTTAAATGCCAACGTCGCAGGCCTTGCCGCGGCTTTTCACGCGCGGCCAGGCGAGGAGATGGCGGTCCACGTGGTCGATCATCTGTGCCAGCCTCGCTCGGCTACTGGCGTCGACGACAGTCCCCTGCACCGAGAAAGTCGGGCAGGTCGAGCTTGACGCTGCGGACCCAGGCAATTGACCCCGCGCTTCTGCCTGAACGCGTGGCCGATCCGTTCATCTAATCGGCGCTACATTCTGCCCGGCTGAGGTCCGTGGGTGCGGCCACCCCGCGGGGATGGGATCATCATTCAACTTTCTCTCGTTTATGATAGGAAACTCCCCGCTCATGATAGAGTCCATGAGTTTCATATATTTTCCGGCAGATGGATGTCGAACGGGAGAAATGTCTGTCCGGGTGTTTCAGCGGTGCCGGTCTCGATAGCCCGCGTCATCAGCGTTATCAGCTCCCGGCAAAGTCGGCGCATTGGCGTGGCGACCGCCATCGTGACGATATTATCTGCGAGCGCCGCCCGAGACTCCGGCGTGATTTCATTCACGATCGCGACGAGATCGCGACTTTTGCCCTCTTCTCGGAGCGCGGAGATGGCGCCCTCCATGCCGCCGCCGGCGACATAGAAGCCGACGAGCTCGGGCTCTCGCTGCATGAGATCAAGCGTTGCCTCGTAGGTGATCTGCCGTTTCTCGAGGTTCATGACAGGATCCAGCACCTCGAACGTGGGCGCGTTCTCACGGCAATAGGAGCGAAAGCCGACGTCACGGAGCTCGTGCCCCTGGAAACGATGGCTGCCGACAAAAACCGCCACTTTGCCGGGCCGTTTTGCGACCTTCGACACCATCCAAGCGGCCGTGCGCCCCACCTTGCGGTTGTTAAGGCCGATATACCCCTGTCGTACGCCGGCGGCGAAGTCGGAAAGCAGCGAGAAAACCGGAATGCCTTTGGCCTTGAGGTCCTCAACCGCTGCTGTAATTTTCGGGTGGTCCGGTGCCACCATCGCGATCGCATGGCAGCGTGCGCCCAAATCCTTGAGCCGTGCGATCAGGTCGCTCGGCATATGTGACGGGGCGAATTCGACGAGCGGAATGCCGTGGAAGGACTGGGCCAAATTGACCGATGCTTCGACCTCGCGCGCAAAATCTTGGTAGAAATGCTGGGCCGGTTTTCTCAAGATGAAGCCCAGACGGTAGTGCGGTAGGTCTCGCCGCAAGCGCTGCTTGATTAGCCCGGCAGCATGATAGCCGATCGCGTGGGCGGCGTCGTGGACCCGCCGCGCGGTCTCCTCGCGCACCGGATGGCGGGCGTTCAGAACCCGATCGATCGTTGCTACGCTGACTCGGGCTTCGCGGGCGAGATCGGCAATTGTGGGGCGCTTGGTCATAGGTCCCTATTCTGATCGGTTTTTGACGCGGGCCGGCTCTCTGTCGCCTAACGCGTTTCGGTTTCGGGTGGCAAAGTGAAAACGTCCCATACGAATGGCCAACAGCGTGTTGGACGAACATCATTCCAGACGTAAACCGGCCGGGTATACTGAAAGGCTCATTCGCTTAAAGGGCGGTGACGGTTTGCACTCACACATTTAGCGCTTCGGCTACATGGTCCGTGAGGAGCCGTTTAGAGGCTGCGGGTCGGTCGTTCAGTTCATGTGACCAGCTAGGCGACTTAACAGGTCGTGGGCCGCCCACCTTACTTGGAGGAGGGTAGCCGGTTTGATGCCTCGGCAAGCTGATGACCGCAGAAGGCGGCTTTCATCTGTGCTCGGTCCAATTCTCCTTCCCAGCGGGCGACGACGAGGGATGCCACTGCGTTGCCGACGCAATTCGTCAGCGCCCGGCATTCGGACATGAAGCGGTCGATGCCGAGTATCAGTGCCATCCCAGCAACGGGAACACTCGGAACTACGGCGAGCGTAGCCGCCAGGGTGATGAAGCCCGCGCCTGTGACACCTGCAGCGCCCTTGGAGGAAAGCATTGCTACGAGCAGCAGCAGCACCTGATCGCCGATGGACAGATCCGTGTTCGTCGCCTGCGCGATGAAGAGGGCCGCCAGCGTCATGTAGATATTCGTGCCGTCCAGATTGAATGAGTATCCGGCCGGGATGACGAGACCCACAACCGAACGCCTGGCGCCTGCCTTCTCCATTTTCTGCATCAGCGAAGGGAGCGCCGCCTCCGAGGAGGACGTTGCGAGGACAAGCAGCAGCTCTTCCTTGATGTAGCGAATGAGAGAACAGATCGAGAAGCCGTTGTAGCGACAGACCGCGCCGAGAACCCCGAACACGAAGAGGAAGGCGGTGAAATAGAACGTCGCGACCAGCATCGCGAGGTTGACCACCGAACCGATGCCATATCTGCCGATGGTGAAGGCCATTGCGCCAAAAGCGCCGATCGGCGCGGCCTTCATCAGAATTCCAACGAGCTTGAAGACAGGCGCGATGAGCGCCTGAAGGAAGCAAACGACAGGCTTGCCCGGCTCGCCGGCCATCGCAAGCGCCATGCCGAACAGAACCGAGAAGAACAGCACCTGCAGGATGTCGCCTTCCGCGAAGGCACCGACGATCGTTGGCGGGATGATGTTCATCAGGAAGCCGGTGACCGACTGCTCGCTAGCTTTTGCGGCATAGGTATTCACGGCCTGGACATCGAGCGAGGCCGGATCAATGTTGAGGCCGGCGCCAGGCTGGACGACATTGGCGACGATGAGGCCGACGATCAGCGCGAGTGTCGAGAAGGTGAGGAAATAGACCATCGCTTTACCGGCGACCCGGCCGACCTTATGAAGATCGTTCATGCCGGCAATGCCGGTGGCAATTGTCAGGAAGATGACAGGCGCGATAATCATCTTGACCAGCTTGATGAAGGCATCACCCAGCGGCTTCAGGCTCTCGCCGGTCTCCGGATAAAAATAGCCAATTGCGACGCCGAGCGCGATGGCGGCAAGCACCTGGGCGTAGAGCTTGGTGTAGAAGGGTTTGCGGGGCGCGGGACTCGCGCCGCGGACTTGTGCAGCTGACACTGGTTCTCTCTCCCTGACCGGATCGAGGTGGCGTGACTTCTCCCGGGCTTCTCCCTATCGCGGCGCTCCGGTCGAACGCTGCACCAACGCCGCCGCAATACCCATGCCAGATGAATCCGCATGACCTGAACTGAGGTGGGCTCGCCAATGATGGAGGAATGATGCGGTGTCAGACCAGCGGGATAGGCCGCGGTCCGGCACGCCCTTGATGTCTCTGGCAGAGTGCTGCCGGTCGATCCCTCTGGCTAGCGGTTTGCTGCACAGAGCGTGGTGGGTTCCTCGTTTTAGCCGGCTTTGGACCGGGCCGCATCGCTGGCGCCAGCGCGTACCAAATAGGTCGCCTGTTCATAAGCCCGTCCAGATGACAGGCTAACTTACCCCTGTTCGGAAGCGCTGTGACAGGCGAGTTCCTCTCGCCGGAACGCCTGCGCCACATGACGAAATCCGTTGGTCTAGAGGAGGCCGAGAGCTTCGCTTTCCCTGACTAGCCGTGGCACCCATGATGGAATGAATGCGCTGGCACAAGGCGGGAACGACGAGGGTCCAGCACGACCCGTTGATGTTCACTGACAGAGTGCTGCCGGTCGATCCCTCTGGCTCGCGGTTCATCGGTGGCATCAGAGCCGAGAATGGCTGTGCTCTTTGCAGCGCTCCCGCTGCATGAAAGCCACGTCGAGACGTAGAGATTGACGCCGTTGGCGCTGACCACGACGATGCGATCTGGAAATTGCGAGCACCGCCTACCAAGCCGTACTCGACGCCAGCTTCGCGCCTTCACACGCGAAACCGCCGCCGCATGGTCAACTCGAGCAAAATGGCGGTTGCCGCAAACGACCAGTGCCGTTGGCGGTTATTATCACTTCCGCCCCTCCTTCGCGGGCGCTGGTGAATGGCACGGCCCGGCTTTTACACTCGGCGCGGTCAGCCGCTCGGGCACCGCATCGCCGGCGCAAGTATTTCCATCGTTCAACGGCAAAAACAGAATTGATGAATTCTATCATATGCCGCGAGGTTTCCTTTCACGAATGAAAGAAAGCTCGATTGACTATCCCGCCTCGCTCCAGTCTGTTGAAAACAACGTGTGGTTGCCTTGGTGCAAGCCGAGACCATGGCCAAGCTTCGTGGAGGGGAGAGCCAAGCGATGCATCAGGGTTCGATCCGCTCTGCACTCGACCAAACGGCGGCGGCACGAGTTCACGTCGGAGTATTTTCGCGCTTGCTCGCGACGTCGCGGGCGCACATGCCGCCGGCCTACGTTTGATGGCGCGAGATCGAGGATCACATGCACCACAACATTCGCAAATCAGAACAAAATGCCAGCGAGTGCGGCATATCGCTGCCGGATGCGATAAGGGGTTGTCCAACGTCCGAGACGAATCCTGCGAATGGGGTATTGCACGAGCGCGCCCTCACCGGAATCTTCGAAATATCGAAAATACTCACCGGTCCCGCCCGGCTCGAACTCACGTTGGCCAAGGTCGTTGATCTCCTGCACTCATTAGTGCAGATGCGGCACGGCATCATCACTCTCTGCGATGCCGAGGCCGGACTGGACATCACCGTGGCCAGCGACTGCGACACGAACAGCAATGAGCCCTCCCGGTCGCGCGTGCCGCGCAACGCCATCGATCAGATTGTGACGACGGACACGCCGCTCATCGCCGAGGACATAGCGATGCATCCGGCCTTCACTGCCGCTGACATCGAGGTGCTTGGGGCCTCCGACACCGTGTCCTTCATCGGCGTTCCCATTCGTGTTGATGGGAACGCCGTAGGCGCGCTGACTGTGGACAGGGCTTTGGAAAGCAGGTCGAGCTATCGGCTCGATTACGATGTCCGACTGCTCACCATGATTGCCAACATGGTGGGACAGACAGTCAAGTTGCACCGCTTCTGCGCGGGGGACCGCGAGCGACCGCCGGAGTTGGAAGATCGGCTGCAGACGAAATTTTCAGATGTTAAGCACCCTGCACCCCGGCGCAAAAAAGTTCATGTCGAGGGGATGATTGGTGACAGTCCGGCGATAAGCGCGCTGCTGGAGAAGATCGCGATCGTAGCCAAGGCAAAAACCACGGTTCTGTTGCGAGGCGAGTCCGGTACCGGGAAGGAGCTGGCTGCCAAGGCAATTCACGAGTTATCGCCGCGCGCCAAGCGGCCCTTCGTTAAACTCAATTGTGCAGCGCTCCCAGAGACAGTCCTGGAATCCGAATTGTTCGGTCATGAGAAGGGTGCCTTCACAAGCGCATTCAACTCCCGCAAGGGGCGCTTTGAGCTCGCTGACAAGGGGACGTTGTTTCTGGATGAGATTGGCGAGATCTCGGCCTCGTTCCAGGCAAAGCTACTGCGCGTGCTGCAGGAGCAGGAGTTTGAGCGCGTCGGCAGCAATCAGACCATTAAGGTCGATGTTCGCGTGATTGCCGCCACGAACAGGAACCTGGAAGAGGCGGTTGCAAGGAATGAGTTCCGCGCCGACCTATACTACCGCATCAACGTGGTTCCCTTGCTGGTACCAGCATTGCGCCAGAGGCGCAGCGATATTCCGCTGCTCGCAGCTGAGTTTCTCAAGAAGTTCAACGACGAGAACGGCTGTACGCTTACCTTCGATCCGTGTGCGATTGAAGTGCTGATGAAATGTGAGTTTCCCGGCAACATTCGCGAGCTTGAAAATTGCGTGCACCGGACAGCGATCCTGGCCGAGGGACTATCAATCGGGAGAAACGACTTTTCCTGCTCCCAAGGCCAATGCTTTGCCGAGGCGCTGTGGAAGTGCAGATCGGGCAAGGCCGCGCTGCAACCAGCGCCGATCCTGCCGGAGTCAGTGAATCCGGCCACGCCGCCGGATGCGGCAGCCTCTTCGGCCGCGACCACAGTCCCGCGTGCCGGCGCAACACACCCAATTGGTGCGAGGACCCCCGACATAGAGCGCGTCATTGCTGCCATGGAAAGATGTGGCTGGGTGCAGGCAAAGGCAGCGCGCCTCCTTGGACTGACCCCGCGCCAGATTGGCTACGTGCTGAGGAAATACGGCGTCGAGATCAAGCGTATCTGAAACCGAGCAGATGAGCTGAGCTGCTTAGCGCCTTGCGGCAGCGATGCAGGTCCGCGTCCGCTTCCACTCGATTCATCGAGGACAGCCTGGCCGAATTCCCGTGTCTGCGTTGCGACCATCGTGTGAGAGGCAACGCTTCCATCGTCAATCCTGTCCGCCATGTTGCTCTCGTTGCGAGCTCATACGGATGCCCCTGGTGAATGAAACGGAGTTAAAATATGTCCGATGCAAAACTGCAAACTGTGCTTTCGGCTCTTCCGCCAGTGACGCGACAGTTAGATGCTCTGCCGTCCAACGGACCGGCGCCGGACGGAAATTTTGTCAAGCTGAATACGAATGAAAACCCGTTTCCGTTGCCGCCAATCATAATGCAAAGTGCAGTGGCGGCTCTCAAGTGCCAGTATCTATATCCGGATGACGATAACATCAGCTTGAGGGAAGCGGCGTCCAGCACCTATGGCGTTTCCAGGGATCAGGTCATCGCAGGCAACGGGTCGTCTGAACTGCTCGGACTCATCTACAGAGCTTTCCTCGCGCCTGGCGATAAGGTTGCGATGATGTCGCCAGGGTTTTCGTTCAACCGCAAACTTGCCATGATTCAGGGCGCCGAGTTTCTCGAAATCGGATGTCAAGCTCATTCCCTGCCAATGGAGCAATTGCTTTCCGGTCCGGCAAAAGACGCCAAGTTCATTATGTTGGCCAATCCAAACAATCCGACCGGAACATTCCTCCCGATAAGCGATATCGAACGCCTCGTAGCACAATCGGACCGCTTGGTTGTCCTTGATGAAGCCTACGTCGACTTTGCACCCGATCATGGCCTGCGCCTCATCAACCGGTATCCGAACGTTCTGATCTTGAGGTCATTCTCGAAAAGCTATGCCGCCGCCGGCATTCGCGTCGGTTTCGGTTTCGGTCACCCTGAAATTATTGGCAGGCTGCGAAACATCCAGAACGTCTTCAACATGAACGTCATCGGGCATGCCGTTGGTATCAGCGTGCTTGCGCATCGCGGCGCCTACGCAGAGAACCACAAGCACATCAAGGATGAACGAGAGCGAGTGACAGTCGCGCTGTCGCAACTCGGATTTTCCGTAACGCCCTCCCGCGCAAATTTCTTGCTGGCCCGTGTGCCCGCGGGACAGGACGGCTCATGGTGGCAAGCAGCATTGGAAAGGCAAAAGATACTTGTCGCGTTTTTTCCGGACAAAGGCTTGGAACACTGCATCCGCGTCAGCATCGGCACAAAAGAGCAGATGGATGCATTTCTTGCTGCCGCTGGCGACATTGCTGGAAGCTTAATGGTGCCAAGCTCCAAGGGCAGGGAAGCGTCAGGCTCTGCTTCTTCGTTACGCTGACGCAAATCGGCGATCACACACATCTCTTCCGACTTGCTTGGTCATCCCAGCAAGAGAACAGCGTGCCTTTTAAAATCGGGGACTTATCGAGTGACAAACGTCTTTCCTTCAAACCTAGCGTTCGGCATCTTCGATCATCTGGACGAGGATGGCCGCGACATCGGTCGGCAATACGAAGATCGCCTGATATTAGCAGAGGCGTGCGATCAGCTAGGGTTCTATGCCTATCATCTCGCAGAACATCACTGTACTCCCCATGGGAGAGGTCCATCGCCGAATCTGTTCTTATCGAGCGTCGCCCAGCGCACCCGGCGCTTGCGTCTCGGACCCTTGGTGATGCTGCTTGCGCTTTATCATCCGCTGCGTGCGTTCGAAGAGATCTGTATGCTGGACCAGTTGAGCGGTGGCAGGCTCGAACTGGGCATAGGGCGCGGTGCTCTCCCGATCGAATTGGGCTACTTCGGGATTGGTGCGGACGCGGTGCCGGGCCGTTATGCCGAAGCCAGCGAAATTCTCATGGAAATACTTGTTAATCCGATGAAGGTCGGCACGCTATGCTATCAAGGCCGCCATTTTGATCTCAATGACGTTCCTTTGACGCTAAGACCTCATCAGCGTCCACATCCGCCGACATGGGTTGCTGCCAATCGACCCGAGTCCGCAGCTTGGGCGGCTGCGAATGGAACCAATATCGCGTGTGTAGGACCTTCCTCTTCTGTTCGCAAAACTACTGATGCGTTCCGCGCCTATCGAGAGGACAACGCTGGCGCGGGGGATCAGGAGCAATTTATCGGATTGCTCCGCATGGTCGTGGTTGGGCGTTGTGACACACATGCCTATTCGCTCGCGGCACCTGCTTACGAACGCTGGCTCAAGAGCTTCCAATTCCTTTACGAGCTTAACGCTATCCCCACTCCACCAAACCTGCCGCTGACCTTCGATGCGGCAGTCGAGAGTGAATTGTGCGTGGTAGGATCAGCAGAATCTGTGCGAAAAGCTCTGTTAGGTCAGTTGGAAGTGGCAGGTGCCAACTACCTGCTTTGTCAACTGGCATTTGGAAATCTGCCGCTAGATGCTTCCCTGTACACCGCGACGACCATTCAATCCGAAATCATGGCTCGATTTGGCTGACCATGAAATTCGCGGTCTGAGGTTGAATCGTTGTACAGCGCTCCCTCACATCCACGTGCTCGAGCGTGCACGTGATGGGGACGGGCAATCGGGAGGGAGGCCAAACTGACGACGAGCCGGCGGCACAGAATACCAGCTTTGTGCGTTGGCTGGCGTCCGGGCCATCGTGTGAACCTGCATGATCCTAAGGAGATGATGGCCGAGCGCGTCACGATGCAGGCACGCGTCTGCTCGTCGCGCTCGCGCTACCCGTTGCCCATAGCCCGCCGCAGAGGTTCTTCTCGCCCGGGGCGGCGTCGGTGCGGCGCCTCCAGCTTCATCAGCGGCCCGGCGGTAGCAAAGCCGCCACTCGCTACGGCGCTGTTGAGGGCGCGCTCGCGAGCGGCTTTGCTACGCCCAGCCACCAACGGGAGCGAGCTCGCCCGATGATGGGGTGCACCGCGGTCGGGATATGATGCTGAAGGAAATCGTTCGCAGCCGGTCTTCTGCGAGGAGTGCTTGTCCTTGAATGCTGCCTGCTGGCCGTCTGCGGTGGCCTGAGTGGTCCGCCGACACGCCCGAAAGTCAACGCCACTACCACAAGGCCGCCAAAAACTCAGGTCTGGGAGCCAGCTTGGACGGTGGTCTCGTGTTCGGGGATGTCGTCGAAGGAGGCGTAGTTGAGATAGTAGAGTTTGGAATACAGGCCGCCCATAGCTATTAGCTCATCGTGGTTGCCAGTCGCAACAACTTGGCCATTCTGAAGCACGATGATGCGGTCGGCCCCCCGGATCGTGGCGAGACGGTGGGCGATGACGAGGCCAGTCCGCCCTTCAAGCAGCTTGATCAGAGCCTTCTGAATCTGCAATTCCGTATAGCTGTCGATGTTGGCGGTCGCTTCGTCGAGCACGAGGATCTTGGCGTCAGCGACGAGGGCGCGGGCGAAACTGATAAGCTGGCGCTGGCCGAGAGATAAGTTGTCGCCGCGTTCGCCAAGTTGGGTCTCATACCCGTCGGCGAGGCTCATGACGAAGTCATGCGCGCCGACCGCCTTCGCCGCCTCGATCACCTTGTCGCGCGTGGCTTCCGTCTTCTGGTATCGAATGTTCTCGAAGACCGTCCCGGTGAACAGGAATGGCTCCTGCAGCACCATGGCGACCTGGCGGCCGAGCGATTCCTGGGTGAGGTCGCGCACATCATGCCCGCCGACCAGCACCTGACCCTGCTGAACATCATAGAAGCGGTGGACCAGGGCCATCGCACTCGATTTGCCAGAACCGCTCGGTCCGACCAGTGCGACCGTCTCGCCGGGATTGACCCTGAAGGAGACATTTTTCAGAACCGAACGGTTCGGATCGTAGCCGAATGTGACGTCCCTAAACTCGACCGAGCCGTCCATTTCGGGCGAAAGTACCTCGGCATTGGGTTTGTCCTGAACATCGATCTTGACATCGAGCACATCGGTCAGGCGCTTGCCTGAGGCCATGGCGCGCTGCATGATCGAATATTGCAAGGTGAGTGAGCGGATCGGGTCAAAGAAGCGCTGGATGTAAAACAGGTAGGCTACCAACACGCCCACATCTATACGGCTATTCACGACCATCGAGCCGCCGACCACAATAACGGCGGCCAAGGCGAGGCCCGTGAGGCCATCGACGATAGGCACCATGACCAGTGCATATCTGGCAGCGATCAGTTGGGTCCTGAGGTTGGCATGGGCCCGGTCGTCGAAAAGAATGAAATTCACCTGCTGGCGATCCATCGACTGTATGGTCCGCACGCCGTGAATGGCTTCGGCCAGCGCGCCATTGACGACTGAATTGGTTTCGTGTGCAGCCATGAAGGCGTCGCGGGCACGCGGCAGCCAGACAATGCGGACGATCACCAGGATCGGCAGAACCGACAGCGTCAGGAGGCCGAGGCGAAAGTCGAGCCACAGCATTACGAAAACGATGCCGAAGAGAAGCGCAACATCGCCTAGGGAATATACCGAGGTTTCCAGGAACTCCTGTATGGAGTTAACGTCGCCTTGCAGGCGCGACATCAGACGTCCGACCTCAGTCTTGTCCATGAACGAGAGCGAAACCTTTTGCAGATGGCCAAACATGGCGCGGCGGATGTCGAACAGGACAGTTTCGGCAATTTTCCCATCCAAGGTTTCCTGCATGTAACCGGCGGCGAAATTGACCAAAATCGCCGAAAGGAACGCGCCGACGGCCGCAAGCTGGGCTGAGCGATCGCTCGCTGCCGGGTTCATGCCCTGGTCGATCGCGTAGCGGATGATCAAGGGGATGAGAAGCTGCGTCCCGGTGAAGATCAACATCGCGACAATCGTGACAACTACCTTTGCCCGATAGGGATGGACGAAGCCCCAGATCCGGCGGAGGATGCTCTTGTCGAAAGCCCGGCCGAACATCTCCTCCTCGATCCGGTGCGAGCCGACGACCGCGCGCGGAGGGCGTCTGCCGTCGTCACGTTCGGCTTCGAGTTCGCCGGGGCCCTGGTCCATCAGCGGGCGCCCCCATACTGGGTCATATGCTATCACCTGGGCGCGTCTGGAGATCGTAAAGGGCCCTGTAGCGTCCCCGCTTCGCCAGAAGCTCTTCATGCGTGCCGCGTTCTACGATTTCGCCGTTATCGACAAAAAGGATCTGATCGGCATGCATAAGCGCACTCAGCCGGTGCGCGATGATGATCGTCACCCGATCCTTGGCGAAGCGCCGCGTCGCCGCGCGAATGCGCTGCTCGGTGCCGGCATCGATCGCGGCCATCGAGTCGTCGAAAACGACGACAGAGGGGCGCAGCATCATGGTGCGAGCAATCGTGAGACGCTGGCGCTGGCCGCCAGAGAGAGAGACGCCGCGTTCGCCCACGACCGTCTCATACCCTGCTGGGAGCCCTAGAATGTAGTTGTGGAGCTGGGCGAATTCGCCAGCGCGTTCAATTCGCTGTCTCTTCGCCCAGGGGTCGCCATAAGCGATGTTGTTCTCAATCGTGGTGGTGAACAGGAACGCATCCTGCTGTACAACGGCAACCGCCTTGCGAAGGCTCTCGAGGGTGACATTGCGTATGTCCTGGCCGTCCAACGTGATGGCGCCACCGGTCACGTCGTAAAAGCGGGGGATCAGATGAGCCATCGTCGATTTGCCGGAACCCTGCGGACCGACGATCGCGATCGTCTCGCCTCTCCGGGCCTCAAAGCTGAGGTTCTTCAGAATGGCGCGGTTTTCGACATTGGGGTACGCAAATGAGACATTGTGGAAGCGCAGAGTGCCGTCGCTTATCTCAAGCGGTCTGGCCTCGAGAGCATCCCTGATCGTGATCTCCTGATCGAGGAGACCGAAAAGCCGCGAACCGCAGCTGGAAGCGCGGGCAAAGGCATTGACCATGAGGCCGATCTGGCGGACTGGCATTTGCAGGATGGTCATGAAGGTCAGGAAGGTCGCCATCGTTCCGACGCTGATCTCGCCAGCGATGAGCTTGTTGCCACCGATCCAAAGCACCAATCCCATTGCGAAAAAGAAGGACAAGGTCATCGCCGACGTGCTGGGTACGTAGATGTCAACGAGATCGTTGGCGAGGCCGAGCGCGTTCTTGGAAGCGCGGTCGAACTTCAGCATCTCATAGGATTGAGCCGCAAAAGCGCGGACCACGCGGATGCCTGCGAGATTTTCCTTCATCACGCGGCTTAGTACCGAAAGGCGCTCATAGAGGTCGAGCCAGGTGGCGCGCAGCCTAAGCTGTGTGGTCGATGAGCGCCAGGCGACAAAAGGCACGAAGCTCAGCGCGACCAGGCCGAGCATGGGATCGGTCGAGATCATCATGTAGGCGCCGATCCCGATCAGCATGGTGAGCAGGACCACGCGAACGAGCGCGGTGGAAAAATACATCCGTACGCCTTGGAGATCGAGCATTCCGATGGTGATCAGATCGCCTGAATGGACCCGGTCGTGAAAGGAAAAGCTGAGACGCTGGATCTTGTCGTAGTAGGCGAGCCGCAGTTCGTACGCGACATGATGCCCGACGGCTTCGGCAAAATAGTTCTGCGCCATCGTGAAAAGGCCGCGTAGCGCGCTGACGGCGAGCAGCAGGAGAGCCGGGGTCCAGAGCGCTTGTCCTGCCGCGCTCCCGGCGACACCGCCCCCGATGGCTGTCTGGGCCTGGTCGACAGCCCGGCCGAGAAGCTGGGGAATGAGCAACTGGAGGATTGCCGCCATGATCGTCGAGCCCATAGCGAGGGCGACCTGCCAGGGATGCCGAAAATTCATACGCGTTATGCGCAACAGCGTACTCAAATCCCGGCCCCAGCGCGCCGCTTCAACATGGGTCAACGGATTCAGAGCGTTCGTTGCGCTGCCGACAGCATCACTGTTCACGGGTGTATTCCCGACTGCATTTTGCGCCTTCGTGGAAAGCCGAAGGACGCATCATCAAAGGCATCCGCCATTGTTAATCCCGTCCTCAACCTGCAGCCGTGCCCGTTCCCAGAAGCCGAGCCGCCGCTTCACCTACTGGCATGTCGATCACAGTGATTCCGCTCGCCGCAAGGAAACGCGCTTCGTTTCTGGTCAGGGTTTCCGCGTCCATTACAGTGCAATAGGGACCGCGGGAGCGCTTCATGATCTGTCTGGCGTAGGTGCGCAGCATCTGATCGTTGAAGCGGCAGCCAACGAAGAAAAATCCACGGGTGATGCGCCGTTCCTTCACCACGTCAGGGATCGGTGTCTGGATATCAATTTCGGTCAGGACCTCGACATAGTCGGAATCTGCGACGAGAAAGTTTTGCGCGGGCCTACTACTCCCGTGAGGTGCATAGAGGACCGTCTTTGCCCCCGATCGGGCGTCGAGCTCCCTCCCGGACAAATCGTAGGTTTTTGTCCAAATGTTGCCGATTTCGTTCGCCCGCGTGACGCCTTGTATCTCAACGACGTCCGTTCGGCCGGTCTCCACGAGAGCCGTGCGCATCGCGCTGTCATACCAGCTGTCGATGATGAGGGAGAGCGGCAGCCTTGCGAGCCAGGCGTGGAGGAGGGTTGGCCTCACCGGCGCTGCGAATATCTCGGTCATCCAAGCTTGAAGCGTCCGGCGATGCCGGCGCTGTTCGATGAACTGCGCAACCGACCACATATTGGTGCGGATCCTGGAAGGGGCGGGCGCCCGTGCATTGAGTGCCGCGGCAACGACCTCCGGAGTATGCGGCACAGGCGGTTCCGCACAGTTCAACCCAAGAAGACCCGGACCGAGATAGGGGATCACCTCATCGGCGGCGAGCGCTTCCTTCGCCAAGTCAAGCAGCTTATCGGCAAAACTGTCCCGCACTATGACGAGGTGGTCCGATGTCAGGATCGTATTCATGCTCGTTTCCTCGCGACGCACCTAGGGGCAGCATCAGTCCTCTTCGGAAACCTTCCTTGCCTCGACAGTGATCGGCAGACGCGTATCCCGTGGAAGATCGGGTAGGAGGAGCCGCCACCCGTTCCTGAGCGTGACCGTTCCGCCCCACAACTCTTCCTTCTCGAGCTTGATGATCGGCTCTTCGAGGTCTTTTTTGGGGACATACGCCGACAAGCCAGCATCGGTCCTGCGGATCATGACTTTCATCTGGCCGTCCCTTCATTGGAATTGCTTTCAGCACTGCAGGACGCCTCGGCTTTGTCGAGGCTCATCAGTTCACGCGCTCGCATGCCGACGACGGTGCCACGGTCGATCCACTCGACCGCATAGATGAAGAACTGCTGGAGAAAGGTGCCGATGTCGCGCACATATCCCTCGTCTCCCTTGCGCACGAGATTTTCCCCGATCTCCCTGCCGGGATATGTGCCGTCATTCTTTATGTGGCGAGTGGCACGTACCCGCTCTCCCGGCATGAATCGTGGAGGCCTGCGGATTTCGATCTCCTCTTCGCGTCCGAGCGACATGTCCGTTCCCTGATTTCTCTTGCGGCTGCAGGTTGTGAACAAGGCGTTCCAGGCGTCCTGCGTAGGCAGCCCCAACCATGTCGGCAGCCCATGGGGTCACGCAGGAACGCAGGTCTTCGGCACCGGGCATACCGAGGCACATTGCTGCGCATCGAAGACCCCCTCGCATTCGGTGCACTTCTGTGACTCGATCACGTAGCTCTCGCCTTTGAACTTGATCGCGCCGGAAGGACATTCGAATTCGCAGGCGCCGCATTGGGTGCATTGGGATGCGATGATCTTGAAAGCCATTTTAACTCCTGGTCCGAATGGATGATACAGCTCAGGCCGTCGCCGCGAGTGCGGGGGCCCCTGACGCGGCGGTGTAAATCGCGCTGATTGCCGTCTCGATATAATCATGGGCGCAAGCGTCGGTGGCTCTGATTCCAGCCTCCGCGAGCTGATCCTGCGGGCAATTTCCAATCCTGGCGCACAGCACGATATCTATTCCTTGAAGGGCTGCGATGACGCCATCGAGGGTGGCCTCTGCGCTCCAGCCGCCGAGACAATACTGCTCGACCTTGCGATGCCCGACAAAGCTGATCCCTCTCGGCGAGGCTTCGTAAACCTGGAATTCCTTCGCATGGCCGAAATGTTCGTTGACGCGGCCGCCGCCCTTGGTCGCCACCGCGAAGAGGACGGATTTGCCGGGCCTCGCTGCCTTGACCAATCCGATCGCTTCACTTCTGGCCGCCACGTGATCACGGCGCTCCTGCGCGACCAGCTCCCGATAGGCGTTACGCTTGCTGGCATCGTAGGTGACCTCGCCGGGAATCCGGTCGGCCGTGAATTCCTGGCCACGATCCTCGCCAAGCATGCCGACGGCATCTGCCCGGCACTGCCGGCAGTGGCGCATCAACTGGGCGCCGCCTTCGAGACGATCCTGAAGAGCCTTCAGCTCCTTTGCGTTTGGGCCGCGCTGCCCACTCAGTCCGTAGTGCGTGCCGTGCGCCGGGTCCGAAATCAGCGGCATGAGGTTGTGCAGGAACGCGCCTCGCTCCTTGACCCATCTATTCACCTCGATCAGATGCTCATCGTTCACGCCAGGAATCATCACCGAATTGATTTTGGTGAGGATGCCGCGCGCGGTCAGCATCTCCAGGCCCAACATCTGCCGCTCGTGCAGGATCCGGGCGGCTTCGATGCCGACGTAGCGGCGATGGTCGTAAAAGATCCAAGGATAGATCTTTGCACCGACCTCAGGGTCGACCATGTTGATGGTGATCGTCACGTGATCGACATTCATGTCAGCAAGCTCATCGACATGGTCCGGTAGCGCGAGCCCATTCGTGGAGATGCAAAACTTGATGTCTGGGATTTCCCTGGCGACCCTGGCGAAGGTCGCCTTCGTCTTCTTCCAGTCGTAGCAGGCGTCGCCCGGTCCGGCGATGCCGAGCACGGAAAGCTGCGGCACCTCGCTGGCGACCGCGATCGCCTTGCGTAGCGCCTGGTCGGGCGTCAGCTTTTCAGAGGCCACCCCAGGCCGGCTTTCGTTGGCGCAGTCATATTTGCGATTGCAGTAGTTGCACTGGATGTTGCAGCCCGGCGCGACCGCAACGTGCATGCGCGCGAAATAGTGATGCGCCTCTTCTGAAAAGCAGGGGTGATCCTTGATCTTCTCCCAGACAGCCGGATCCGTGTCGTCGGGCTTTGTCGACGAGCCGCAGGACGAAGACGCGCAGCCACCGGGTTTCATGGTGCCAAGCAACTGGTCACCGAATGTCGTGCTGAGGCTCTCAAGCGAAATTGCCGGTGCAGACATGAACGGCTCCGTTGCTGCGTGATGTCGCAGTTCAAAGCGCAAGAGCTATGCCAGCTCAAAGAGCTGTTTCGGTTCACGAATAGGCTTGTCGTGTCAGATTTCTTCGGATTGCTCCGACACACCTTTGTCGGGCTTACGACAGTGGACACGCAAATAGGGTCGCGAGGCTACCAGCCTTGGGCGCGCAAAGTGTGAACGAGACCACTCCGGGCTGCTTACGGTTGACGTCGTCACGATGTCTAGAATTTCTTCACCACGATACCATGCCGGCGCAGGGCGTAGCCGACTTGCCGCGGCGTGAGGCCGAGGATACGAGCCGCCCTGGCCTGAACCCAACCGGCCTTGTCCATCGCGTCGATCACCCGGTCGCGTTCCGCCAGACGCGGGGGACAAGTGGGATCGTTCGGATCGCCGGCCGTAAAGGGAGATATCTTGCCTGCGGAGGCACCGATGCAACTGGCCGGCAGCCGCAATCCGACCGGCACTGCGTTGACCCGTGCGAGATCGCCGATGGCATTGCCGCCATTCGAGCGGTCGGCTCGCTTCCAGAGGAGCCAGGAAAGGCACTGGCCCTTCTTACAGGCGAAATCGGATGGAGTGATCGTCCTTGAGCGCGCAAGTGTGGCCGTCCTTTGGACGCAGTTCTCCAGCTCGCGGACGTTACCAGGGAAGTAACATTGCGAGATCAGGTCAAGCGCCGGCGCCGCGAAGGATAGTGCGCGATCGTTCTCCTTGTTGAACCGGTTGAGGAAGGCGTTCGCAAGGCGTGGAATATCGCCGGGTCGCTCTCTGAGCGGAGGCAGGATAATTGGCACGACATTGATGCGGTAATAAAGGTCGGCCCTGAACTCCCCTTTTATGACGGCCGTCTCGAGGTCCTTGTTGGTGGCGCATATGAGGCGCACGTCGACCTGTAGCGTTTTGGTGCCGCCGACTCGCTCCAACTCGCCTTCCTGCAAGACACGCAACAGCTTGGCTTGAAAGGCCGGCGAAATCTCCCCGATTTCATCAAGTAGCAGCGTTCCCTCATTTGCCAATTCAAAACGACCGGCGCGCTGGGAGATAGCACCCGTGAAAGCGCCCTTTTCATGCCCAAACAGTTCTGACTCCAGAACGCTTTCAGACAGTGCGGCGCAGTTCAATTTGACGAAAGACTTCTTCCTCCGACGTGAGAGCTTATGGATGGCCTGCGCAAAGAATTCCTTGCCGGTGCCGCTCTCACCCCGCAGAAGCACGGTGGAATTGGTCCCTGCTACGACCGAGACGGTTTCGAGCACCTGCTTGAGTGCGGGGCTTTCCCCGATGATCCCGTCGATTTTGGCATCCGCATGCCGGGCAGGGTCGTAGGTCCTCCCCTCGTTGGGCGATTTCTCCGGTCCCGATTGCTCATGGCCACACCGCTGACGATCTGTACTCAGGGCGCGATGGAGGCGGATGGTCCGGCCGACAAGGTTGGCGACCATCGTCAGGAAATAAATGTCCTCGTCGTCGCGAAAGTCGGTGGCGCCGTCTCCGGCGCGGTCGATCGACAATGTCCCAAGGATATCATGATCAGCCTTTAGCGGGATACCGATAAAGGCAATTGGGATGGTTCCGATGCTCGAAGACGTTTGAAGGTCAGCCTGAATAGTTGGGACTTGCGCACGTCCGGTATGAAGAGCGGCGTCCCCGTAGCGACGATTTGATCTGTTACGGCCTGTGGTATGATGCGGCGAGTGCCTGATTGACGTACGTGGGTATTGCCGGCAGTCGCGGCAATCTCCAGCTCTCCTTCAGCGTCCAGGACGACGATTGCTCCGTGACGCATCTGCAGAAATGAAGGCAGGACGTTCACGACATTGGCGAGCGTAATCTCCAGCTCGCTGGGGGCGGTCAGCACCTTCGATATCTCATAGAGTCCTCTGAGCGCGATATCTGATTGGGGCATGCTTTTGATGGGCGGTTCAGGGCGGGTCTCCCGAGGTCCAACCTCGTCGACCCGATCTTGCGGTCCGTGGGTCATGGAAACACCTCAGGGGTTGTGGTCCAGAGTGCTCCTCCTTTTTATCTGAATTCTGAAAGCACAGTATTCACGAGCTTCTCTTCGTCAAAGCGACGATCGAAGCAACGAAGATAGACTTGGCGTTGGGCGAGACCTAAACTGTATCAAGATCAACCCTCTTAATACGTGCGTGCGTCGGTCATCCGAATTTGAAGAGGACTCCGAAACCGCCGCGTGGATAGTTCCACTCGATCTCGCCACTGGTCTCACACAAAATCCGGCAGGTGCCGCACTCCATGCAGCCGTCAGCAGTGATCTCCACTTGACCTTTGTCGTTCAACTCATAACATTTCGCCGGGCAGACGTGGGTAAGCGCGAGCAAGTTCGCGCTTGGCCTCTCGTGCGGTCGCACTTTGATATGCGGGCGGCCGGAATCCACCAAGTAGCGGTTCTGGTAAAGCTTGTCCTCGACACGTGACTTTGTCACTGCGATCGTCATTTCGTCTCCCTTCAGCGCCACGCCAATGCAAGGCGGACCGCGTCGCTGAGCAGCCCCCAACGCGAGCGCGCCTTGATGAAGGCCGCCGTGGTCGCCTTTTCCTTCTCGATCTTCGGCGTGCCGTCGACACGCATGAAGTTCTGCGCGGCTTGCGACATCAACCGCGGATAAGTTGTGAAGTAATTGCAGGAATTGGTGTGGAGCAAGGCCGGCATATCTTTGTATTTCTTTAGGTCCTTGACCACGAAGGACTTGTCCAGCATGGCTTTGTAAAGAGCGAGATTTCGTTTGGTCATAGGAGCGTTGCGGCTGTTGACCTCGATGATTGCCTCAGCCGCGATGCGGCCGGAGGTCATGGCGAGGTTCGAACCCTCGCGGTGAATGGCGTTGTTCAGTTGCGCGGCATCGCCGACCACGACCCAACCGTCGCCAAAGAGCTGCGGAATAGCCTTGTAGCCGCCTTCGGGAATGAGGTGTGCGGAATATTCTTTCACTTCCGAGCCGGCGATCAGCGGCCGGATCGAAGGATGGCTCTTTAAGGCGTCGAGGAGAACGTAGGGGCTCTCGACCATCGCGGCGAAATCGGAGACGAGGCAGCCAATGCCCAGTGAGATCGACTCCTTGTTGGTGTAGAGGAAGCCGAGCCCGGCCATGCTGCGGGAGGTCGTGCCCACCGCCTCGATCACGCAGCCTTCATCGCCCTTGACGCCGAACCGCTGCTCAATGACCTCTTCGGGCAGGAAATGCATTTCCTTGACGGCGAGCGCCACGGTTTGTGGCTTCGGCATCTGCCGCAGGCCGGCTCGCGTGCCAAGCAGTCCGCAGACACCTTCTGCGAGAACGACCACGTCCGCGTAGATGGCTCCGCCGGCCCGGTCTGTGCGCACGCCAATCACCCTGTCCTTGGCGTCACGGATGAGCTCCGTCACGGTCGTCTCGCACAGAACCGTCGCGCCGGCCTCGCGCACCTTACGCGAAAACCATTTGTCGAACTGGGCACGGATGATTGTGTATCGGTTGGGCTTGGCCTCATTGAAGTCGTCCGACCGATAGTGAATCCCGGTATGGGATGTGTCGTCCATCACCCAAAGCCGCTGTTCAACCAAATGCCGCTCGAGAGGCGCATCGTCCCTGAAATCCGGGATGATCTTCTCCAGCATGTTCGCGTACATGATGGCACCTTGGACATTCTTGGAGCCCGGATATTCACCGCGCTCCAACTGCAGCACCTTTAGGCCATGGCTGGCCATGGTGTAAGCAGCTGCGTTTCCGGACATGCCTGCCCCAACAACAATGGCGTCGAAGTTTTCCTCGATCATGTCCGTCCCTTAGCTCGCAAGCTTATCGCGACTGTGGGGCGACAGCCGCCGGGTGAAGGCTTCCGTCAGTGCGGGCAGGAAGCGGATCGCGTCGGTGACGATTCCGAGGTGAGCGAAATCGAAAATCGGCGCGTTCGGGTCGGTATTGATGGCCACGATGAGATCCGCCCCCTCGACGCCAACCCGATGCTGGACGGCGCCGGAAATCCCGGCCGCTATGTAAAGCTTCGGCCGGATGGTCTTGCCAGTTTGGCCGATCTGCCGATCAGCTGGCATCCAGCTCTTCTGGACTAACGGGCGCGAACAGCCATGCTCGGCGCCGATTGCTCGCGCGAGGTTCTTCACAAGCTGCAGGTTCTCCGCCGCGCCAAGACCAAGGCCTCCCGCAACCACGACGTCGGCATAGGCAAGGTTTGCCTTTGCCGACTGATTGTCCGGCAGGAAGCCGAGGACTTTGGTAGCGATCTCGTCCTCGGCAAGCGAGAGCTTGTGCCGGATGACACGCCCGACCGGTTTATCCGTCCGCTGCGGCATGGGCATGACCCTTGGCCGCACTGTCGCCATCTGAGGGCGGAAATTGAGCGTATAGATCGTGCACAACAAGGAACCGCCGAAAGTCGGACGCGTGGCGGCGAGCGAACTGTCGGTATCCACATCGAGTTCGGTGCAGTCGGCCGTGAGCCCTGTCTGCAAGGTCGTCGCCACGGAGCCGGCAAGATCCCTGCCGAGTGTGGTGGCACCGAGAAGAAGGATTTCGGGTTTGTGGGTATCGACCAGATCCGTCATCGCCTTGGTGAAAGGCTCGTTCCGATAGTCGGCGAGCAGGGGCGCCTCGGCGATGTAGACAAGGTCAGCACCATAAGCGAATGCTTCGGCAACGGCGTTCCCGACGGCCTCTCCCGGCGGTCCGAGCACGACGCCTGCAAGCTGGACCTGAAGCTTGTCTGCTAATTTGCGGCCTTCGCCGAGCAGTTCGAATGATACGGGATGGACCTGGCCGCGTTCGAGCTCGATGAAAACCCAGACGTGCCGGTAGTCCTTGAAATGGGCGGGCAGCTCCTTCTTTATGCCGGCGCGGCCGGCGGCAGGGCGAGGGGTTTCTCGGTTCGCGGTCGACATCGTTTTACTCCTTGCCGTCACGCGCCGCCGTTGAAGGCGAGCTCATGTTCCAGCGCCGGCTGGCGGGTGAAGATTGCGGTGATGAGTTCGTCAGCGACATCGCGCAAGGCCTTCTCGGCGGTGTCGATTAGTGCCGCCTTTTCAGCTCGCGCAGCAGGGGCGAAAACACGCTTGACGACCGTCGGTGAGCCGCGCAGGCCGCATTTGGTCAGATCCTCGATGCCGGCGTCGGCCGCGCTCCATTTCAAGACCTGGCTGCGCGCGGCGCACAAGGCGTCGTGGATCGAGCCCCGGCGGATCTCGTTTGTGCCTTCCAGCATGGTGATGAGGCAAGGCAGCCTGCTCTTCAGCATCTGTGTGCCGCCTTCGGAGCGGCGCTCGACCTTGATCTCGCCTGCAGCAAGGTCAATAGAGGGGATCTTCGCGACATAGGTCAGTTGCAGGAGTCCGAGGCGCTTGGCGATGCCGGGCCCGACCTGGGCGGTGTCGCCATCGATCGTCTGCTTGCCGGTGAAGACGAGGTCTGGCGTGCCGAACGTCTCGCCGACCTTCGCGATTGCCTGGGAAAGGGCGAACGAGGTCGCCAGCGTGTCGGAGCCGGCAAAATAGCGGTCGGTCAAGAGCACCGCTCGGTCGGCGCCGTAGCCGAGCGCCTTGCGCAGCGCGTCCTCTGCCATGGGCGGACCCATGGTGAGCACAGTGACTTCGCCGCCATAGGCATCGCGCAGTCTGAGCGCTTCTTCGAGGGCGAACAGGTCGTAAGGGTTGATGATGGTCGGAACACCCTGGCGCATGATTGTGTTCGTCACCGGATGGACCCTTATCTGTGCCGAGTCCGGCACCTGCTTGATGCAGATTACGATGTGCATTGGCGGTTTCTCCAGGCTCCTGTCCGGGTGCGGGCATTGCGGTTATCTCCTTGATCCGCATAATTCGTGCCAAGTCTCTTGCGCTGCCCCCTTCCTACAACTTCGGCTGGTTGCTTCTGACGGCGCTGTGGTGATGATCGGATTTGTCGGCTGCTCGACATTGTCGCGTCGCAACCCTTGTCGCCGCTCATTCCCGTCCGAACCGCTTCAGTACCGAGTCGAACGGGACAAAGGTGTGACCCGGCGCGGCAGGTTTGTTCGGATCGTGGTCTTTGAGCACCTTGAAGACCCGATGCGTGAGCGGCGAGGAAATCGCAAAGTCCTCGTAAGCGCGTTCGAGCGTCGCGCGCACCCTCGCGGCAATCACCTGGTCGGGCAGACCGGAGAAATCTTCTTCGGCAAGGTATTGGCCCACGCGCTTCATGATATGGAGCCGCGAGACATTCAGCACCTTGGGGTCATAGGAGACGCCAAGGACTGAGAAGAACTCCTCCGCGGCCGACAGGCGCTTCAGTCGTGCGAGGATGTCTGTGACATCGATGGGGCGGCTGTCAGCGGAACAATTCATTGCATTCTCCCTGGTCGCAAAACTGTGGCCTTTGCGCGCGCGCGCACGGCTGACCTGGACCCGCACAGCTCGAAGAGGGACGCCTCGCTGCACATTTTATCGTAGAGCTCGACCAGTTGAGTTGCAGTGAGCGTCGATTTGGTCTCGGCCGCCTCGCGCCGGACGCGGGCCACCATCGCGGCTGCCAGATCCGGGTCGAGATCGCGACCGCTTTCGCTCAGCACATGAGCAATCGCAGAGGCGCCGGAATGCTTGCCGATGACGATCCGCCGGCAACGGCCCACGAGAGCCGGATCAAGCCCCTGATAAGTACGCGAGTCCTTCAGCAGCCCTGCGACGTGAATGCCGGATTCGTGGGTGAAGACATCGGCGCCGACGACCGGCTTAGTGGCCGCGGTCTGCCGGCGGGCGGCCCACGCCACCTGGGCGGCGAGGCTGGGCAATGCGGTCAGCTCGATGCCGGTATCCGCGCCGCCGAAGACCGCCATCGCGGCGGCCACCTCTTCCAGCGCGGCATTGCCCGCACGCTCGCCGAGCCCCAGGACGGTGACGGAGGCATGGCGCGCGCCTGCGCGGATCGCGGCTAGCGTGTTGGCGCCAGCAAGTCCGAGATCGTTGTGCGCATGAAATTCAAGGTCGATTGGAGACTGCGCCACGAGCTGGGCGACAAGTTCAAAGGTCGAAAACAGGTCGAGAACACCGACTGTGTCGGCTAGCCTGACGCGGCTTGCGCCGGCGCGTGCGGCCGTCTCGATGACGCGGGCGAGATGATCCCGATTGGCCCGCGAGGCATCCTCGCAGCCCACCGCGACGAAGAAGCCGGCGGCGGCGGCGCGCCTGACCATATGATCGATGACCTGGAGCGCTCCCGCCTTGTCGAGGCCGAGCTTGGCGGCAAGTTGGATGTCCGACGCAGGCAGCGATAGATTGACGGCTTGGACGCCGCTCTCGATCGCTGCATCGAGATCCAACGACGTCATCCGGCACCAGGCCATGAGGCGAACCGGGAGACGCCGCGCTACCACGGCGCGAATTGTTTCGATCTCGTCGACGCCCATGACCGGCGTGCCGATCTCGATCTCTGTCACGCCGGCCGCCGCAAGAGACTGGGCGATCTCCAGCTTTTCCGTCGTGGTAAAGGCGACGCCCGGCGCCTGCTCGCCATCGCGCAAGGTCGTATCGTTGAGAGAGACATGACGGGTCATGACCGGCAGCCTGTTCTTCTGCCGCTCACGCATAGACCGGATTACCCGGCCCAGAACCGAAAAAGCTGCGCAGCTTCCCCACGATTGCCGGCATGACCTCGAGCACCCGGTCGATATCCTCTTCGCTGTTGTCCCGCGCCAAGGAGAAGCGGACTGCCGCGTGCGGCGTTTTCATCGCGCTTAGGACATGGCTTGGTTCCAGAGAGCCGGAGGTGCAGGCCGAGCCAGAGGAACACGCGATGCCAATGCGGCTGAGGAGAAGTGGAATTCCATCACTGTCGACATGTTCGAAGGAGATGTTTGCGGTGTTGGGCAACCGTTGCAGGGGATCACCAGTGACACAGGTGCTTGGGATGCGCTGGAGGATCCCGCCCTCCAGGCGATCGCGGAGCGACTTTACCCGTGTGGTCTCGTCGTCCATGAATTTCAAGGCGAGTTCGGCCGCCGTCCCGAGCCCGGCTATGCCGGGCGTATTCTCGGTGCCGGCACGCCGGTTGTGTTCTTGGTGGCCCCCCTTGATCAGCGAATGGAAGTTCACGCCACGTTTTACGAAAAGCGCACCGATCCCTTTCGGCCCGTGCAGCTTGTGGCCGGAGAGCGACAGCATGTCGATTGAGGTCGACTTCAGGTCCATCGGAAGCTTGCCGACCGCCTGCACAGCATCGGTATGGAATAGGGCGCCCACTTCCTTGGCCAACTCGGCAAGCCTGGCCACGGGGAAGATCACACCAGTCTCGTTGTTCGCCCACATTATGGAAACGATTGCCACCTGTGGGGTGAGGGCGGCCATATAGGCGTCGAGGTCGAGCCGGCCACGGCAATCCACCGGGATCCTGTGCACCTTGACGCGGCGGGTCTTCTCAAGATGCGCGCAAAGCGTCAGCACGGCGGGATGCTCGACCGCGGACGTAACGATCTCGGTTCGGTTGGGCGCCGCCTCGAGCGCTGAAAGAAGCGCTGCATTGTCGCTTTCTGTCCCACCCGAGGTGAAGGTGATCTCATCCTCGAACTCCGCGCCGATCAGCGCTTGCAACTGCCTCCGCGCCTTTCTCACCGCCGCACTGACTGAGGCGCCAAGAGCGTGCGCCGACGAAGGGTTGGCGAATTGATCCCTAAAGAACGGCAACATCGCTTGCAGGACCGCAGGATCGACCCGTGTGGTTGCGTTGTTGTCGAGGTAGACAGGCTTCATAGGTGCGATCCTCAGTTGACCAGAATGACGCGGCGCGGACCGACTCGTTGAGCCTCTGGCGCATGCCGTTGATGATAATGGGCCTGAACTGGCAGCCCGCGCAGACGCCCGGAGTGTTTGACGCAGACCGGATCTCCGTCGAGATGGACATGTTCGCAGTGGCCGCCGTCAGCCGTAAGGACGCCCGAACGCGATAACGTTATTGATGAGCCGAATTTGGCACAGCAGCGCGATCTGTCCGCAAGCAGCTCGGGTGACACCAGGACCCGAGCTGTTTCGGGAGGCGGCGTTCTTTGCACCTTACCGGAAGCGAATGGCGGTCCCGAGATCCGTTTTCCTTGGTCTTTAGGACGGGGACATCTGTCGTGCCGGCCATATAAGTCTCCTCTGCCGCAAAATGAGTCCGACGGCCGCATAGGCGCTTCGGGCGTTTAACTGAAGGACTTGCCGCAGCCGCACTTCTCGCGCGCATTGGGGTTATCGAAGACAAAGCCGGAAGATTCGAGCCCGGTGAGGAAGTCAACGGTCATGCCGGCGACATGTGGTTGGGAACCCGCGTCCACGAACAGCTTGATCCCATTTGTGCCAGTGATCGCGTCGCCCTCGCGCGACACGCTCTCCAGGCCCATTAAGTATTTGAAGCCGGCGCAGCCGCCGGCCTCGACCATGATGCGAAAACCTTCCGCCGGCTCGCTGGCGCGGGAAAGAGCAGTCTTGAAGGCGGCAACAGCGTTGTCGGTGAGCGTAATCATGGCTCCATTCTCCTCAGTCCGGGACCTGCTTGCGCATCACGTCGCATGCACCGTGCCAAAGCGAAAAAAACGTTTCAACACAGCGCGGCATCTCTGACACTGCCGTGCTTCTTGTGAGTGCATTGCTGCGAAGCTGTCGGCCAACCGACACGTACTGTCGGGTTTGTCGGGTCTGCCACGAGGGATATTGGGCCTGAGTTCTTGGTTGAACTCACATCACCAAATACAGAACTTCTTCTGAGCTTGCTTCGGCGCAATTGGCACGGTTTTTGAGGCTCCGTTTGGCGAGGCGGCAAGAGCATGCCGATCCACAATCATGCCGTGGGTGCCCTCGCGATGGATGGGGCGAAGCAAGGGAGCAACATGTCAGGACCGGGTCAGATACGCCTCGCTTGGCAAAGCAGCGCCGCCCGTGGCATCCGAATGCCCGCTTGGCCGATTGCGACAACACCCACACTCGCTCACCACCGCCCAGTAGCCGCCGACCGGCTCAACGGGATGCCATCGGCATGTGCCTGCTCGCCGGTTTTCGCGCGGGTGCGACGCCGTGTGCACGCTGTCCAGCGACACTTTGTTCATGGGCCAGCAGCAGATCAGGGACGAGCATTACGGCCGCCCTATCGGCTGAAGATTCCCCGGCAGGGCAGCTGATCCTTACACGTAGGTAGAACCAGGGGTAAGACATGGACCAGCGCGAGAAACCGTCGCCGGATGAAATACGGCGGGCGTGCGAAGACAATCCGAAAATCCGGGCGCATGATCTCGCCGCTCGATTGGGCATTTCGGAAGCCGAATTGGTCGCGGCGCATTGTGGTCACGGCGCGGTGCGCATCGAGCCGCGCGTCGATGATCTGCTGACGGGCCTCGAAGCGGTCGGCGAGGTGATGGCGCTCACCCGCAACGAAAGTGCCGTGCACCAAAAGATCGGCGTCTACGACAAAGTGGTCACCGGCAACCAGCATGCCATGGTGCTCGGCGACGACATCGACCTGCGCATCTTCCCGAAAGCGTGGGCGTATGGCTTCGCCGTCGAGAAGCGCGAGGGAGCCGAGATCCGCCGCAGCCTGCAATTCTTTGATGCCGCCGGCGAGGCGATGCACAAAGTACATCTCAGGCCCGCCTCGAACCTGCACGCCTATCAGGATCTGACGGCAGAGCTCGTATCCTACGACCAGGAGCCGATCATATCGGTCGAAGCGGGCGGTGCGCGCGATAACGCAGTGAGTCCAGACCAAGCCGCCACGGCCGACGACCTACGCGAGCACTGGAGCCGGCTGAGCGACGTGCATCAGTTCTACCATATGTTGAAGACACTGAAGCTCAGCCGCTGCCAGGCAATGCGTATGGCCGACGAAGATTACGCTTGGCTGCTCGACAATGATGCCGTTGGCGCCCTGTTCCAACAGGCGGCCGAAGACGAGATGCCTATCATGTGCTTTGTCGGCAATCGTGGTTGCATCCAGATCCATTCCGGCCCGATCAAGTCGGTCAAGCAGATCGGGCCGCGGATCAATGTGCTCGACGAGACCTTCCATCTGCATCTGAGGACCCATCACATCCGCGAGGTCTGGGCCGTGCGCAAGCCGACGAGGGACGGTCACGTCACGTCCATTGAAGCCTATGGCGCCGACGGCAAGATGATCATCCAGTTCTTCGGCACGCGCAAGGAAGGCGAACGCGAGCGCAGCGACTGGCGGTTTCTGGCCGAGAGTCTGCCACGCATTCCCGGTCCGAGCGACAGGGATGTATAGAGTGTGCCGACAGGCCCTCGGATTGAACCGACCGCTATAGGACTCGGCACCACGTTCCGACAGCGGCTCGCGAGGAAATTTAGGTCCATGTGCGATAGTGCTTGCCGTCGTAGCGCATACGCACGGTCAGGTGATGCACGCCGGAATTGACCGCGTCGATACAGGCAGGCTCGTCGTCGTCCGGACCGGTGCGCACGAGTGCATCGCCGTCTGACCGAAAATCCTTGCAGCGCCTGCGAGCGATAAAACGCATACGCCATCAACGCCGAACCGAAGCGCGGCTCGACCTTGTTGATATTCCGATCATCGCGCGCAAGCGCCGTCGGGTCTTGTCGGACCGCAGTCGATCCTTGCGCTGGATCGCGTCGTTGCTCAATCCGGGCGGTGCGAGCGATCTCCTCGCTCGTCGACCGGAAGGCTGTGCAGCAGCAGCCAAGCCGAACAGCTTGATGTCGCGGACTCGACAAAACCGACCACGGATGTCGGTTGTCGGACGTTGTCCTAAGAATGATGGACAGGTGATCCCAGCGGCGGGCCCAGTGCAGGCTGGCATCGCTTGGTGCAGCGCCATGGGTACGCCTATCCGGCACGCGACTTGCTTCGACAATTTGATCAGCAGGGCATCAGCAGTGCGTCACGGAGTTCAGCGGTGATTGACCAGCCTCTCAACCCTAACGGGGATAAGCGGCGGCTTTGCTTCATGACCGCAGCGCGGCGGAGATGCCCCTTCTGATTGACTTCGCAACCGATCTCATCCGCGCTGGTGCAGGTGGGCTGTATCGGCCGACAGAATCTAGAAGGCGCCCGACAAGAGACGTAGCCATGCTGGAAATCGACTTATGAACAGCGGTGCGATCTCAATCGAGCCATGAACGCCAATGTAGAGAAAGCAAAATGGCGACCAACCCCGTTCCAGATCATGTCCCGCCCGAAATGGTGAGGGACTTCAGCCTGTTCACATCGCCAGGCATGTCACCAACACCCAACGGGGATCCACACGCAGCTGTCGCTCGCGTACATGACGGGCCTCCGATCTTTTACTCCCGCTACAACACGCAAGATGGCCGGGGTACCTGGGTCATCACCCGTGCCGCGGACCAGCGGAGGGTGCTGCAGGACGCAGAGACTTTTTCCAGCCATCGCAGCATCTTCTCCTCCATACTGGGTGAAAACTGGCCGACGATCCCGCTTGAGCTCGATCCACCGGCCCATGGCGTCTTTCGCTCACTGCTCAGTCCGCTGCTTTCGCCAAAGCGGGTGAGGGTGTTGGAGCCGGCTGTCCGCGAGCAAGCGATCATGCTGATCGATAGAATTGTCGCATCGGGCACAAGCTGCGACGCGATGAAGGATTTTGCCTTTCCTTTCGCGGTGAGCACCTTTCTTCGCTTTCTGGGGTTGCCCGATGACCGACTCGATACATTCGTCGGCTGGGGAAAAGATCTGCTCCACGGCGACGATAAGGAACGACCTATGGCTGCCCGGACGATCGTGGCATTCATCGACGAACTTGCAGCCATGCGCCGCCAGGAGGCGGTTGACGATTTCATGACCTTCATCGTGCAGGCACAGGTCGAGGGCCGCCGGCTGACGGACACCCAAGTCCGCGGCATCGGCGTGCTTGTCTTCGTCGCTGGGCTCGACACGGTCGCAGCAGCTATAGGCTTTGACTTGGCGTACCTCGCGCGCAACCTCAAAGATCAGCAATTGCTGCGGAGCGAACCGGACCGCATCGCGCTCGCAACCGAAGAATTGCTGCGGGCCTATCC
Source organism: Mesorhizobium sp. LNHC232B00 (assembly GCF_000502435.1). Taxonomy (NCBI): domain Bacteria; kingdom Pseudomonadati; phylum Pseudomonadota; class Alphaproteobacteria; order Hyphomicrobiales; family Phyllobacteriaceae; genus Mesorhizobium; species Mesorhizobium sp. LNHC232B00. The sequence goes on along the minus strand of NZ_AYWP01000015.1, from coordinate 114,035 downwards.
GCCCATTCAGTTGATCCGCGTGGCTACGAAAGATATCGACTTCGAAGGCGCGCCGATCCGGAAGGGGGACTATGTTTCCTGCGCCACCATGATTGCCAATCGTGACCCGGCGGAATTCGAATGCCCCAACGCTATCGATTTGGAGCGGGAGGACAACCGCCACGCAGCGTTTGGCTATGGTCCCCACCGTTGCCTTGGCTCACACCTTGCCCGGCGGGAGATTGTCATTGGCCTGGAGGAGTGGCTGGCGCGCATCCCGGCTTTCAAGATCAAGCAGGGTACGGCACCGATAACTTCTGGCGGCCATGTGTTCGGGATCGAAAATTTGATCCTGGACTGGTCTTAGGCCCGCCCCGAGCCGGGGCACAGACAATGGAGGCAGCGCCATGCGCATCATCGTCCAAAAGGCCAAATGCCAGGGTCACGCGCGATGCGCGGCGCAAGCGCCGGACATCTTCAAGCTTGATGACGAGGGCTACATCCTGCCCGGTGACATTGAAGTTGCGGAAGGGGAGGAACTGCCTGCATCGCGAGGCGTGCGATCCTGTCCTGAACGTGCGCTGGAACTCACCCGCTGCGCGCTTTGAGGACTCATTCAACCGAGAGTCTGGCGGGCTTGAACCATGTGGCCGCACTCAGCACGCGACCTCTGTCCCGCACGGTTCACGTCCAACTGTGCAGGGGCATTTCCGGCGCCTGTGTTCCCCGTGAGGCGCAAACGGCAGGGCCCCGCGGTTCGCGAAACGCCTCCTTCCAATCACAGAATTTGCGACAGAGCCGAGTGGACCAGACGAGAATTGCCGAACTACTCGACCGCGAGGCGATCCGCGACTGCGTACACCCGAAGAACTGCCCGGCCCATGTTGCGGCAGGCCGGGTCTCGGCATGAATTGATAGGACGAACCCAGGAGAACGCACCATATTTGCCCAACATTATGCCCGGCTCAGCACCGGCCAATGGCCGCACATTGAGCTGGAGAGGAGGTTCGACCAGCATGTGCTTGCCTGTGTGCTTTCACGTGCGCTCGAGGAGATCGAGGCCGGCGAGGCGACGGCGACGGAGGCAACCGGACTTTCGCGCGCCGAGTTGCGCGATGTCCTGGTCCGCTGTTTCCCTGGTTTTCCTATCAACGCGTTTGGCTTGAAAGAGGTGAGCGAGCCCGAGCCGGATCTGGAAGAAGAACTTCTGCATGGACTGCTGCTGGCGCATGCCCGACATGGCGACCCGGCGAGCGCCCGCTTCGCCAAGATCATCGCCCGGCGTGCCATGCGCAATGACCACCTCTGGCAGGACCTTGGCCTTTTCAATCGAACCGACCTCGGCCGCCTGCTCGCCTGGCATTTTCCGACGCTGGCGGCCGGCAACACCCAAAACATGAAATGGAAAAAATACTTTTATCGCAAGCTCTGCGAGGCCGAAGGCTTTTCGCTGTGCAGCTCCCCCAGTTGCCGGGACTGCAATGATTTCGAAAGCTGCTTCGGCCCGGAGGAAGGCGAAAGCCGCCTCACACGGACCAAGGACAACGCCCAGGATTGAGAGCCGCTTGCGTCAGTCGTACAGCGTCAGAGCTCGCGCCGCGCCATATGTCTCTTGTCGACTGCCCCCTTCGGGGATTGAATGCTGTGCATGCTGTCCGATTACTCGCCATGCTTCGGCGGGCGCCGTCATGATGGCGGTGCAGGATGCGACCCGCACCATCGCCGCCGAGCAACTGGTGTTCTCCGGGCCGTTGCTGCTCGCCTGCCTGGCGGTTGCGGCGGCTACACGGCCGCGGTTCACCGCCGTGATTGTTCGCGGTGCACAGTTTCGCCTCGATCACGCAATGAGGTCTGATCACTGGAGCCTCGCCCGGCGCAATCCCGCTACCGGGGCCAGATATTTGGTGACCTTTGGTGAGTCTTGGTGTATTCTTGTGCCGAAGCACTTGGGGGTTTACGCGATATGAAAAAGGACGAGCCGCGGCTCACGGTCACGGTCGAGCCTAAGATCTATGAGGGCTTATTAGATGTCACCGACCGTCGACACCCGCGGCTGACGAAACGCTACGTGATCGAACTCGCCCTCACCCGACTCTTCGAGGACGTGAACCGCGGGCAATTACAACTTGGCTTGGAGGTGCAGAGTGGCCGACGCAATTGACGCGCCGGATCTCCCGGTCATCTCGCTTTTCTCAGGGGCTATGGGGTTGGACCTTGGCCTGGAGAGGGCTGGCTTCCGTGTGGCTGTGGCTCTGGAGTGCAACCCCTATGCGGTAGCAACGATCCGGAAGAACCGGCCGGATCTGCCGCTGATCGACCGTCCTATCGAGGGCGTGTCGACAGAGGAGATCCTTGAGGTAGCCGGCCTAAGGCCGGGTGACCCTGTTGTGGTTGCCGGCGGCCCTTCGTGTCAGGTTTTTAGCACGGCCGGAGCACGCGGCTCGCTCGCTGATCCTCGCGGGGAGCTCTTCGACCATTTCGTCCGGGTGGTGCGCGAGAGCCAGCCGCGGTTCTTCGTCATGGAGAACGTTCGCGGGCTTCTGTCGGCAGCCGCCCGGCACCGGCCGCTGAGCAAGCGTGGTCCGGGACACCCGCCCCTTGCACCTGACGAAGAGCTCGGTTCGGCATTCCAGGTCGTCGTGGAGCACTTGCGAGATTTGAAATACTACACTGTCTTCGACATCCTGAACTCCGCGGACTACGGGACTCCCCAGACGCGGCAACGTCTCCTGTTGCTGGGGAGCCGCGACGGTGAAGCCCTCAAGATGCCGGTGCCGACGCATATGCGGGACGGTGCGGAAGGCAAATCCCGATGGCGCACTCTACGGGATGCCGTAGGCGGCCTCACGGATCCGCTTCCAGAATTCTACACGTTCTCCCCGGCCAGGGAGAAGTTCCTGAAACAGGTGCCTGAGGGCGGCAACTGGCGCGACCTGCCACATGAGGTGCGCAAAGAGGCGCTCGGTCGCGCGTTCGACTCATGGGGCGGTCGGTCTGGCTTCTTCCGCCGCCTTGCCTGGGATCGACCGAGTCCGGCTCTAACGACCCGTCCCGATAGCAAAGCGACGAGCCTCTGTCACCCGACCGAGCTGCGTCCGCTGAGTGTACGTGAGTATGCTCGTGTCCAGGAGTTCCCCGACGACTGGATATTCGCCGGCCCAGTTCGCAAAAAATATGAGCAAGTCGGTAACGCTGTCCCTCTCGGCCTCGGCGAGGCAGCCGGCCGTGCACTCCGCAACATCATGTCTATGCCTTCGGTTGCCGGACGGTTTGGGCACGTCGAGTGTTTCAACCTCGATCTGTTGACAAAGCTCATGAAACGTCCTCGGACAATCGTGAACCCACCGCGTATGCGGAACGATACCGAGACAGAGACGATCACTGGCTGGTACAAAGAACCAGGCCGGCTGCGGCGAGATGCGCTTGCATACGCGGCGCCTGAGATTGAAGATGAACTCCGCGCGCTTATGCGCCTGCCCGCAGTCGCGGAGGTCCCTGAGCTGTACGAGGAGCCGACGAACTGTGACGGAGAAAGCGCGGCGGGTGACTGGCCTGCTGAAGGCGAGGTACCGCTCGCCGCGGCTGAATAACAAAGACGACGCTCTCGACGAGCTCTTTTTTATCCTCTTGTCCCAGATGACGACAGGACCGAGCTATGAGCGTGTCTACAACCGGTTGAAGGCAGCTGTGCCTAACTGGTCGCAACTGCTGAAAATGGATCTGACTGTCCTAAAAGCGCTCATCGGAGATGCCGGTCTCGCCAACCAGAAAGCGCCACGTATGGTGGCTATCGCCAACCAACTCGCCCGAGACTTTGGCGAGGTCACACTCGAACCGCTCCGACGGATGACGGACAGAGACGCAGAGACTTTCCTCACGACGCTGCCCGGCGTCGGACTGAAGACCGCGAAGTGCGTGCTCATGTACAGCCTCGGTCGCGAGCTGCTCCCGGTCGATACGCACGTTGCTCGCGTGTCCCGCCGACTGATGCTTGTTGGAGATGCGCCGAGCCGGCTTTTCGTCGCGAATCTGGAAGCAGCGGTGCCGCCGGACTGTCGGTACGACTACCACGTAAATGTACTCCAGCACGGTCGAGAGCTGTGCCGACCCATGCGTCCCAAGTGCCCAGAGTGTCCCCTTTGGGCACTCTGTCCCTCAGCGGGATACTCCCAGCGCCAAAGCAATGCGGGTTGACAAGTTGCTGGTCGCACCAAGCCACCATGCGGAGAGCCGCGACAACCCTTCTGCCCGGGCGGACGTACAGGTGTAGGCGAAGCGCGGGAAAGTCACGGTTGCTTAGTCTAGAACCCGTCAATGACTGCCAATGTGTCCGTCAGTCGCAGCGCGTCGTGCTGTTGACTTGGCACACCCATTATCAATCTTTCATCAGGAGGTCAGCGGCAGCTCGAGCCTCTTCCAAGAAAGTATCCCGGGTGGGCGGAGGGGTGACCACGTCTCCGAGGAGCGACTGTGCGGCCAGTTCCTTGGTCACGAGCCGCTCATACTCCTGGATCTCGAGGGTCTTGTCGCAGAGCAAGATGAGATACTCAACGTCCCGCTGCTGGCCGCGCCGATGGATGCGATCGAGACTCTGCAGGTAGTGCGCCGCTTGGTTGGACAGCGATTCGTACACTGCAAATCTTGCACGGTGTAGCGTGAGGCCGGCACCCGCAGCCGCCGGGTTGGCCACCAAGATCATCGACTCGTTGTCCTCCTGGAAGCGGCGGACCGTCTCTCTACGCGTGTCGATGTCGGTAACCTGCCCGTCGTAGCGCATGGCTCCATGCGCCTTATAGCGCTCGACAATGGCTGTGATCGACTGCGTATAGAACGACCACACCAGCACCTTTTCGTTCGCAGACATCAACCGGCTGACCACGGCGTCTAGCGCTTCGAGCTTCGCGGGCGTCTCGCTGTATGAGGGATCGATCGCAGAGGGGTTCGAGCACAGCTGGAGGAGCGCAGATCTGCGGGCGAGGAAGTTGGCGTATCGACGCCCGAACTCCTTCTCGTCGGTCTGCTCGATATCGGAGACCAACTCGTTAAGGGTATGCTCGTAGAGGCGTCGCTGCTGCCGGGCGAGCGGGACGAAGATGCGTTGAAAGCTCTTCGCTGGGAGGTCGGGCAAGACCTCCGCCTTCAGGTGTCTAGTGTAGAGGCCACGCTTGTCGATGACGGACTGCACGACGGGAGCTGCCTCCGCTCGATCAGTAGGGACTTCGACACCTTCGAAGGCAAGGCCGAAGTCGACCAGGCTGAACTGCTGGACAAGGTCCTGTGGAGCATTCGGCGCGGGCGTCCCGCACAGCACGTAAGCGCGACCACACCACTCCCTGAGCCGCCGGATGGCGCGGGTTCGCCGCGCGTCCATGGACTTGATAAAGAACGACTCGTCGACTGCGAGTACCGTCCGGCCTGGACGGCTGCGGAGAAGTGCGGAGAGTTCTCCCTCCATGCTCACCGCAGTTTCGAAGTTAGTGACCAGTACCTCGGGGTCATCCTGCAAAACACGACGCTTCTCGCGTGCAGACCCTGAGACCACTGCTGTGCGGTAGAGGTCTGGCCTAAACCGCCCGAAGTCCTTCGGCCACTCGGGCACCATGCTCTTGGGCGCAATGATCAAGACGCGATCAGCCTCATTCCTAGCGGCAAGAAGGTCGAACGCGTAGATAAGGGTGACTGTCTTGCCCGCGCCCTGCTCGTCGAAAACGCAGAGCCCGAACCCCTCCTTGATCGTCATGGCCGCGACATTAAGCACCTGATGCGCGTCGAGAACGGCGAGACCCGCGCTGTCCTCGACCTCAGCCCGGGCCGCGCCCGACCCCTCAGCCTTGAGCCGTTGGACGTGACGCACCGCTACGTCGAAGACCTCGGAGGCACGACGCCTGTTCTCAACGAAGCGGCGTGCCTCCGGAGTCCACCGCAGGATAAGATCGTCAGTCCGCTCGAGTTGACCGGCAAGCTGGTGCGGCACGAACACTCCGTTCGCAGAGCGCCGCACCGAGTTGCCTCCACCAAGCGCGGCCTTAACAGTGGCTAACAGGCCTAACGCGTCTCGGGAGTCTCTCTCGGTTAAGTACAGACCATCGAGCCCGTCGCCGACACGTACATCGGCGGCGGTCTGACCAACCCACTGTTCATCCCGCATGGTGGGCTTCGCTCGAGGTCGACGCATCGGAAGGCACGACGTAGCTCTCAACAAGCTTTAGTGCTCGATACAGGCGGTGAAGGTTCTCCTGGGAGAGCGCATCGGGAGGGCCTGGCCGAAAAATCTTGACCGGCGCGTTCTCGAGCCATTTCGTGAAGACCTCTACGCGCTTGTTGGCTCCGACCGTACGCTCGACCTCTCGATTTGCTTTCGAGAGCGCGATCCCCGTATCGATTAGTTGTTGCCCCTCCTTCCGGTTGCGCTGTCCGGCTTCACGGAAACACGCCATAGCCTCATCATCTAAGGAGACGGCGCGTAGTTCGCGGATCTGGTTCCAGTTCTTAAACTTGTCGTCGTACAGCAGGTCGTAGACGAGGCTCTTGAAGCTCTCATCGTCGTTCAAGGCTGCGAGCACGCCATTACGCCGACCTTTCCCGAGCTCATCGAAGTACTGAAAGTACTTCTCTGCCTTATGCTTGACGGCGTATTTGTCCTTCTTTCCTTCCGTGACATGGTAGTCTTCGAACTCCGATGCGAGTTCAATCATCCCGACATAACGGCTGACCTCGTCCGTGGCGATCGCGAACTTGCGAGCGATCGCCCGGCGGATATCCTTCTGCCGTGCCGGCGCTGGATTGGCGCGTCCTTCTAGCGCGAGGAGGGCCTGCCAGTGTTCGTAGACCTTCCGCGCCTTCACGTACTGAGGCCAGTCCTGCTTGTGATCTGGCTCGAAATTGAGCGACACGATGACTGCCTCGCGGTCGTCCTCGGTTGCGTGTTCTGTCAGCTGCCATACCTGCACCCACTCGGCGCGTCGCTTCTGGTCAGCGTCGAAGTCGTTGCTGTTCAAAATGAAGTAACAAGCCGTGATCCGACGGTTGCCGTCCAGGAGGTTGCCTTCCCGGTCGATTATGGGGGGTTTGCGGACGCCGTTTGCCGCAATGCTGCGTGCCAGCACTTCAATCTCGAACTGGTCGTCCTCAGCGAGCCCTGGCAGACTCATCTTCCCGAGCATGATCGCCAACAGCTCGTCTGCCTCCGGCGTCCGACCATGGACTTGGAAGAATTGGTTCAGGTGGATATCGATACGTTGGTTCTCACCCCAAAGATTGATGTCACGCGTGCGGACGAAGCCCTCCCATACCGGGACGCTCCGTTCGTGGAACACAGGCGTGGGGCGGATGGGTCGCGGTTGGACTCCGTTATAGCTGACAAGCTGTATACTTGGCTGGTCGGCTGGGCTCTGAGGGCGGAGTGCGACACGCACTGCCTCGACGCGGTCAATGAGCGTGTCGATATCCGCCGTCATCTGTGCTGCAACCACACGATCCTCGCGCGCCTCGGCGCGTTCGCGCATCACCGTGAGCACGCGACCAAGCAGGGTGCGAGCCTCGTCTCGGTCGAGAGGCTGATCGAGGCCAGCCTGCAATACGTCGCGGACGATGTTCCCCATGTCGGCAGAGACGCGCTCTGCTGCAGCGATAAGGTCGCGGAACTCATTGGAGAGGTCATTCATTGGTAGGTTTCCTCTTCGATATTCTCGGCGTTGTCGTTGGCGCCCAAGTCGGACGGGATTTCTTCGGGCAGTTCGATCCCATGGGTTCGAGCGGCGGTCTTGAGCCGGTCGAGCCCGCGCGACATGAGCGCGCGCGCGGCGTCCCGGCCAATGCCGAGTGTGTCAGCGACAACTTCAGCAGAGAGGTCGGGTTCGCCTGCCTCGACAGCCTCGATGACGAGTTCCATCACGTCCCGAACTTGACCGTGACCGACCGCGCTGAGCAGTTGGCGTGCGAATCGCACTGCTTCGGTCCGCCGGTATTCGGCAAGGTCGTCGGCCTCGCGTCGCTCGTCGGGGGATAGTTCGATCTCGCCGGCGCAGTCCGACGCGTCATCGATCTCACGCATATCGAGGTGGCCGCGGTTCCATCGGCCGTTCGCGATGTTGTCAGCCGCCTTCCAGAGCCAGGCACCTATGCTGCCGACCCTGCGTCCTGTCGAAACAGCGGAATACGCGCCTTCGACCGCCTCGGCGACGCTATCGTCGACATCGGCCGCGGGCAGTTTGGACCATTTGGACTGGAGCATACGCTTCAGACCGGCGAGGTAGCCACTCGCATGAAGCGCCTCGATCATGCCTAGTGCGTCCTTCGCCTCGGCTGCCTTCTGGGCTTTGGACAAGAAGGCAAACGCCTTGGCGACGGGATCTGATCCCGGGGGTTCTTCCTCGTTCAACCTCGCCGTCCCCTTTTTGCGAACCAGCGGGTTGCCGGTCACCTACATACAGTAGTCTAGGGGCGAAACAGGGTCAGCGGGAACGCAGCGAATCAAGGCTTAGGAACCCATTTTGCGTAAAAGCTCTTCGAGCCCGTGGGAACCGTCTTGGCATCAACGAGAGCGACGAGCGAGCGGAACCGCTTCTCGCAGCCGCTGTTCGATGTGATGCGACTTGCCACGAGGGTTGAGGCCTTCGGTAGATCCAGCATCAGCTTGACCTCGTTTGGCGAGAACGACTTCACCATCTCATTGTAGGACGGCGACGCCGCGTTCGAGACGCCGTATGAGTTGCCAGTCGCTGCCGTCACGACTGCCTCCACAAAAGTGGCCTGCGCTGTTTCCGGAACGCGGTTTTTCCGCGACAGCTTAAGGAGCCGATCGGCGAAGGGCGGCTCGTTGTGGAAGTTATCCCAGCCATTGTGCACACTTAAGAGCTTCCTACTCGCTGATGTGAAGATACTGTGAACCTCGGCTTCGCTCAGCAGCGACAATTGGCCCAGCGTCTCGAAGAACTGCAGCGAAGCCTTCTGACGGGCTTCGTCGCCTTTTGCCTTATAGTCCTGGTGTCGATCCACCAGCGCCGACCTGGTCCGGGGGCTAAGGTCGTTACTGAAGGATTCGCAGATTGCGATGGCGTTCAGGCGGGCTTCCTCTCCAGACGCTGGGTCACAGTAGATGCCGTGTAACATGACGAAGATCAGTTCGCGCTGGGCCTCGAATGTTTCCTGGATACGGCGTTCCCATTCTTGTCGTTGATCCTTCTTGAACTTCGTTGCTTTCAGCGCGGCGAGCAGGGACTTTGTGTCCACCCCCTTAGGGTTGTGGGCGCTCGAGAGCGCATGCTTCTGGCAGCGGCTTAGGAAGCTCAGGAACTCGTCTTCGTCGACCGTCCCCGCAGCTGGGTGTGCGATAGAGAAACTGTTGCGTGTGGCCCTGCACTGATCGAGGAAGAAGAAGTCGTCGTCACCGATCAGGTTGAGCTTACGGCAGAGGTCGAGCAGCTCGGCGTCCTTGAGGTCGAGGAGCGTGTCCTCGTCGAAGGACTTGTCGTCGAGGATCTGAGGGACGACGTTGATGCCGAACCGTCGCACCTTGTCACGCAGTTCCACCACGGCCGCGTTCCAAACGTAGTTGATGGCTGCGTCGAACAGACCGCTGGCGACGGCGACACACATTTTGACGATCCGCTCATCGCGCAGGTGCGGAGGGATCTTCTTGATCAGGCGTGGGAGCTGGGACCAAGCATGGGCGATCTGGTCGTCCTCGGCGAGCACATTGCGAGGGACTCCCAACGCGGCGGTAAGTTGGGCTAGCATGGGCGAGGAGAGAGGGGTCACGTCGGGCAGTGTGACGGCGGGCAGGTCGGTCTTTGGCTTAACTAGGACGTTGCTCATACCTACTCCTTGCATCGACGAGACCATCTCGCCCCATCGGTAGTCTTTAGCCGAAACAGAGTGAGGTCAGCCGGCGCGTGCGGCCTTTGTGCGACTACGTCCACCTGCCGCTCTTTTAACGCTACGCACGGAGACGGCTTTGGGAGCCACGACGTCGCCGAGCCGCTCTATACGGAGGGGCGCGCGCGAGGGAAGGCGAACGACGAGTTCGAGTTGCCCCCCGATCGCCTCGACGTAGCTTTTAAGAGTAGACAAGTACATGTCGGCTTGTTTCTCGATCTTCGAGACCGAAGGCTGCTTGATCTTGAGGACCGAAGCGATTTCGGCCTGGGCCTTTCCAGCGGCACGCCGCAAATCGCCGAGACTCTCGACTTCTCCCCTTAACTCTTCGAAACGCGCGTCGACCCGCTCCCGACGATCCTCGGGGAGCGCAGCGATTAGGTCGTCAAGCTTGCGTCCCATCACTTCTTCACCTTCTTCGCCGCCGCCAAACGGTCGAGATGCCCTTGATAGCGCTTGTCCGCCTTGGCGATCAGACTTTTATAGAAGCGCTTCTCACTCACGCCCGACTTATCGCCGGCGACGAGCAGGATCGCCTTCCGCTTCCGGTCGAATGCGAACGCAACCCGCCAGACACCATCATCAGCGTCGAAGCGAAGTTCTTTCATGTTCGCGAACGACGAGTCATTCAAGGTATCCGCATGCGGTCGCCCCAGCTGGGGCCCGAACACACCGAGCAGCTTAGCCGAGGCCAATAGCTCATCTTGGACTGTCTGGGGCAACGCCTCGAACTCCCCATCGAACTCATCGCCAAAAACGACTTCCCAAGTCATATATAGCTCCTAGGCTATGCGGTCAACATCATCAAGCTGCCGAAGATAGTCTGCGGCCGAAACAAGGTGCGCGCGGTCGAGGGTAATCCGGCCGCCGTTGACACGACTGGCAATTCCCGACCTGTCTGCGCTATTCGAGCGGCATCGTCACCGGCGTTCTGACGGGCATGGCCGGCGCGTAGCTGTCGCTTGCCCAGAATCCGGCTTGTCGTGAAGGATATGACCGCCAGCAAGGGTTCAATCGCGCCGGCAGCGCTCACCGTCGCCAAATGGAAACCGGTGCCGGCGAGGTTCGCGTGTCTGGCGGGAAGGTCGCGTGGCCCGGAGGTGAAGCCGGCGAGGCGCTTGCGCTGGTCTATGCGTAATCGAAGCGCCGCGCCGTGCATGCGATTGGAACTCTCGTTCCGCTGCGCTGCTGAGATCTCTCCTGTCAGGCGGTCTAGGTTTCGCGCTTCGGGCCGAGCAGGAAAACTATGAGGGCAGCGACGAACGTGGCAACAGCACTGTAGGCAATGGCGCTGGTAATCCCCGCATTCTCCACCAATAGTCCGCCGAAAATCGCGCCGGCTGCTATTGCCACTTGGAATACTGTGACCAGCAGCACACCGGCGCTTTGGGCCTGCTCGGGAACGGCCCTCCGTACCATCCACGTCTGCAATCCCACTGGCACCGCGCCGAAGGCAAACCCCCACGCGGCAACAGCAATCGCCGAGGCCAAGGCCGATGCTCCCGCCGTCAGCAGCGAAACAGCGGCTAGCGCTATGAGCAGCGGTGCAAGGGCCGCGACTGCCTTGAGACTGTACTCGGCCAGAAGCCCGCCGGCCAAATTGCCGAAGAATCCGCCGATGCCAAAAGCCAGCAACACAAGCGAGATCGTCTCGACATCCAGCGCGGGAATCTTCTCAAGGAAGGCGCGGATATAGGTGATTCCGGCGAAGTGGCCGGAAGCGACCAGCAGGACAACCAAAAGCGCAACCTTGACCATCGGAATCTTGGCCACATCCAGCAGGCTTCGGAAGCTAGCCACTCCAATCGGAGGCAGTCTCGGAATGGTTATGAGTTGCACGAGCAGTGTAGCGGCGGCGCCGGCTGCGGCGAGCATGAAGGCGCTTCGCCATCCCCAGATATCGCCGACATAAGCGCCGATTGGAGCTGCGCAGACGGTAGCTACGGAAACGCCGGTAAGGATGATCGACATAGCGCGCGGCAGGAGGTGGCTTGGAACGAGCCGCATCGCCAGTGCTGCCGACATCGACCAGAAGCCTCCGAGCGCTATGCCGAGCACGACGCGTGCAGTCAGGAGAACCGCCAGCGACCACGCGCCGGCCGCCAGAACGTCCGACAGGATCAGCAGCAGCGTCATGGTCCACATGACGGTCCTGCGGTCCAGGCGCTTTGTGATGATGGCCACCGTCGGCGCCGAGATCGCCCCGACGATAGCTGTCGCCGTCATCGCCTGTCCAGCCGCTCCCTCGNCCTCGCTGATACCGAGATCATGCGCGAGGGGCGTGAGCAGGCTGACAGGCAGAAACTCTGCCGTGACCAGCCCGAATGTGCCCAAGGAAAGCGAAATGACTGCACCCCATGCGGGACCAGACGGTGGGACGGGCTTTTCTGGGTCGTGCAGAACAGCGTCCATGACGCCTGCTGCGGATTGGGTCATGAACGAAGTCTCCACTTTGATGCAATGCAACGTGATGTTGGCTGCCTTGACCCAAATCTAAAAACACAAGCGCATTTCCCGGCGGCGTTGCACGGAGGAGGGGATGTTCATTGCTTCGCGATATTTTGTGACGGTGCGGCGCGCAACATCGATGCCGGTTTCCTTCAGCCGGACAGCGATGTCCTCATCGGAAAGCACGTCGCCGGGAGATTCTGCGGCAATGATCGCTTTGATCCGATGCCGGACAGCTTCGGCGGAGTGCGCATCGCCGCCTTGGCAGGACGCGATCGCGACGGTGAAAAAATACTTCAGTTCAAAGACTCCGCGCGGGGTAAGCATGTACTTGTTCGAGGTCACCCGGCTTACCGTAGACTCGTGCACGCCGATCGCGTCAGCGACGGTTCTAAGATTGAGAGGCCGCAGGTGGGCGACGCCATGTTCCAAAAAGGCATCCTGCTGACGCACGATTTCAGCCGCAACCTTAACAATGGTCTTGGCGCGCTGATCGAGGCTGCGGATTAGCCAGTTCGCATTTTGTAAGCATTCGTCGAGAAATGCTTGATCTTTCGAATTTTGGGCAGTTTGACGCGAGACTTCGGCATAGTAGCTTTGATTGATCAGCAGCTTTGGCAGCGTGGCGGGATCAAGTTCGATCTGCCACCCGCCTTGCGGCGAGGGCGTGACCCAGACGTCGGGTATGATTGATTCAGACGCACCGGATTGGAATCGGTTCCCAGGCTTGGGATCGAGCGCCCGAATCTCATGCATCATGTCGAGAAGGTCTTCTTCATCGACGCCGCAATGCTGCTTCAGTGCCTCAAAATCGCGTCGTGCGAGCATTTCAAGATTGGCAACCAAAGCTGCCATTGCCGGGTCGAGCCGATTTCGCTGGCGCAACTGGATCTCGAGGCATTCTCTGAGACTTCGCGCAAAAACTCCCGGTGGATCAAATTGCTGCAAGGTTCCGAGAACCCGTTCCACAACAGCCTCATGGACATTCAGGCTCTCGGCCAGCTCCAAAAGGTTTGCCCGAAGATAGCCAGTGTCTTCCAGATCGGCGGCAAGCTGGCCAGCGATCAGCCGCTCCTGTGGTGTGAACGCAGTGAGGGCGATCTGACGAGCGACATGGTCGTGCAATGTTTCGGCGAGGGTGGCAAACTCGTCGAGGGAAGGGCCATTGCCCGGCGGGTTGTTGGTCGTGTTGCGAAGTGATTTCCATTGCCCGAGCCGTTCAGGCGAACCTCCCCCGGTCGGTCCTTCAACGGCGTTTGCCCCAGGGCCGACAGGCTGATCCGCTCCCGAAATCGAAACGTCGTCAAAAGGCCCGCCATCGCTTGATAAAGATTCCAAGAGCGGGTTCTTCTCAATTTCCCGCTCCACGAACTGATGCAGTTCAGTATGCGCCAGTTGCAGCAAGCGAATCGACTCAATGAGTTGAGGCGATGCCACCATGGATTGCTTCTGGCGTTGAAGCAGGCTTGCTGAGGATTGCATGGTGAGCGCGATAATCCTGTCGAGGAGCCTCTTGGGGCCGGCACTGGCACCAGTGAGACGTTTTCTAGGTCAAGCGGCGGCTTTCAGCGTTTCGAGAACGTTTTGCGGGGATGAGACGCCATAGGGGTCGGCCTCGCAGTTGTCGGAGAAACCTTCCTCCTCGAACCAGTGCTCCACCACGCCATTGTTGATCAGGGCGGCGTAGCGCCAAGAGCGCATCCCGAAGCCGAGATTGTCCTTGGCGACCAGCATGCCCATTTTGCGTGTGAACTCGCCTGAGCCATCGGGGATGAGCTCGACCTGCTTCAGGCCCAAGGACTTCCCCCACGCATTCATGACGAAGGCGTCGTTGACTGAGAGGCAGTAAATCGCGTCAATTCCCTCCTTCTCAAACTCATCATAGAGCTCTTCGAACTGGGGCAATTGGTAGGTCGAGCAGGTTGGTGTGAAGGCGCCAGGCAGCGAGAACAGGATGACCCGCTTGCCGGCAAAGTAGTCGTCAGATGTCTTTTCTTCCCAGCGATATGGATTTGGCCCCTGGACTGACTTATCGTGAACGCGCGTGAGAAAGGTGACGAAGGGAACTTTCTTTTGAACTGTCATCAAGTTGCTCCTAAAGAAGAAAACTGCCGTTGAATTCTGGCATAGGCTGGCGCAATTCCGAGCAAAGGCTCGTATGCTCGGGCACGGAATGAGGGCCTCGGCGGCTCGCAACTTCCTTTTCCATCCCGACGGATGGGAACGTCTTGGCGGCTGGTCTTGGCCACGCGAACGCAATCGATCTGAGCGAGCTGGAGACCGTCGAGCCGCTTGCTTTCCACGGCTATGGCGCCGGAAGCGGGATCGGTCACCCGCGATCGTGCCCGGGGAAAAGGGATAGCGGCCGGCAGTAGCCAATATCGCAAGCATGTGGCGACCTGAAATGTCACTTCACGCAGACTCGGGTCACTGGACTGGTTCAGCGTGTTGTCGTGTGGCTGTGACCCGCCGGCCTTGGCTTGGGTGACCCTTTGACGGGGCCCTTGGGCACTCCCATGCTGAACAGAACCGGTAAACGGCATTTGCGCGAGCGGCCCGTGTTGGCGTGCCGGCATCGGACCAGCCATGCGCAAAGCGGCCACCGAGAACGGCCTTCCGGAGGAGACGATGTCCCGATGTTCAGCGGGAACGGGCACCGTCTCCTCAGGCCACTGTCTAGAGCTTCGCGCGTCGGGCATGGTGCAAGTCGCTTTCATCGTAATTTGATGGTGCTCTAACCAGGAGCAGCAAGCGGCGTGCCATTTCAAATAGAGGTGCTGTTGGACCGCCCCCTTCTTCTCGGAGGCCGTGTCTTAGAAGACCGGGAGCGCGCTATGCCGCCTCGTCACATAGGCAACAACGATGCTGTATGGTGCGGATATTCGGCGCTTCAGCCCCGGCTGGGCAAAGAAGAACCGGAAGCCGAGCCGATGCACCACCTGAGGCTGGCGGGCACTCCAGTCGTAGCGTGTGCCGCTAGCGTTCATGGGTGCGCAGCACGGCTATCGCGAACACGCGCCTCTCGCAGCAACATGAGCGCGCGCTCTTGGGCAAGCGCCTTGGCGCCGTGAGGATCGAATTCGCCAATCGTGTCTGTTTGCCGCCCTCTTATGTTCGAAACTGGACCAGAATGTCGCAGGCCCGACCTAAAGGTCGCCCGAGGCGTTCTGTCCGACACTGTTCCGTCGCCTTTGTTGGCCCGCGACACCGGCTTATTTCGCCTAGTTCTTCTCTGGCCTCAGGCTAAGCCGCTGAGAAGCTGCCACGATTTTTTTCTGCTGCGGCCAAATTGGCACGAGATTTGAAGCACCTTCGTTGCGGGCCGGGAGCCGCCGACCGACTTTCATTTCGTGGATGACACGAATGGAACGAAGAAAGAAAAGCAAAATGTCAAATCTGCGTCGGATAGCGTCTATGGGCAGGGGGGCCTCGGCGAAAGCCCTTACCCAACAGCTCGCCGCCCTTGTCGACGCTTGCGCAGGAACTCTTGGCCGGCGGCGAGTCAAAGGCCCACCACACGGACTTTATCCTGACCTCGAAGGTACAGGATAATGTTCTGCATCTCGCCGCGCGATGTGCCTAGACAGTTACGCGTTAGCCGATCTTGATAATCGGTCTGCCTCCGGACGACGTCGTCTACATGCCGTCTTAGGTCTTCGCTGCCGCAGCGTCCGCCGGTCACCTTCCGCCCTTCCATCGCTACCGAGTGAAGTGCCATCATGCCCGAACAACCTTTGCCGACGCTGCCGATGTGGCGGGTCGATCACATTGAGCCCTCGCCCGAGATGTTGGCGCTGCGGGCCAACGGTCCGATCCATCGCGTGCGCTTCCCGTCCGGGCACGAAGGCTGGTGGGTCACAGGCTATGACGAGGCCAAGGCGGTGTTGTCCGACGCGGCGTTCCGGCCCGCGGGAATGCCGCCGGCCGCATTCACCCCGGATTCGGTGATTCTCGGTTCGCCAGGATGGCTGGTCTCGCACGAGGGGGGCGAGCATACGCGGCTACGCACGATCGTGGCGCCGGCCTTCAGCAACGGCAGGGTGAAGCAGCTCGCGCAGCAGGTCGAGGCGATCGCCGCGCAGTTGTTTGAGACGCTGGCGGCCCAGCCCCAGCCCGCCGATCTGCGGCGCCACCTCTCCTTTCCGCTTCCAGCCATGGTCATTGGCGCGCTGATGGGCGTGCTCTACGAGGACCACGCCTTTTTCGCCGGGCTGTCCGACGAGGTGATGACGCACCAGCATGAAAGCGGCCCGCGAAGCGCGTCGCGCTTGGCCTGGGAAGAACTCCGCGCCTACATTCGCGGCAAGATGCGGGACAAGCGCCAGGATCCGGGCGACAACGTGCTGACGGATCTGCTCGCGGCGGTCGACCAGGGCAAGGCGACCGAGGAAGAGGCGATCGGCCTGGCGGCGGGCATGCTGGTGGCGGGGCACGAGAGCACCGTCGCGCAGATCGAATTCGGCCTGCTGGCCATGTTCCGCCATCCGCAACAGCGCGAACGCCTGATCGGCGATCCATCCCTGGTGGACAAGGCGGTAGAGGAAATCCTGCGCATGTACCCGCCGGGCGCCGGCTGGGACGGCATCATGCGATATCCGAGGACCGACGTGACCATCGCGGGCGTGCATGTTCCCGCGGGCAGCAAGGTGCTGGTCGGCCTGCCGGCGACGTCGTTCGATCCGCGCCATTTCGACGACCCGGAAATCTTCGACATAGGACGTGACGAAAACCCGCACCTGGCGTTCTCCTACGGGCCGCACAACTGCGTCGGCTTGGCGCTGGCCAGGCTGGAACTCAAGGCGGTGTTCGGTTCGATCTTCCAGCGCTTTCCCGCGCTGCGCCTGGCCGTGGCGCCCGAAGAACTGAAGTTGCGCAAGGAGATCATCACTGGTGGGTTCGAGGAGTTCCCGGTGCTCTGGTGATGCTCGGATGCCACCAGGAATCGCGATGTTCTCGAATTGCCGGCGCGCCTGCCGCGCGCCGATCAGATCAGCCAGCCAACAGGTGACCAAGATGGACGTGCAAGAAACCACGGCAGCATGCCAGGACGCCTTCGCCGAACTGGCGTCGCCAGCGTGCATTCAGGACCCGTACCCATTCATGCGGTGGTTGCGCGAGCACGATCCGGTACATCGCGCGGCGTCGGGCCTCTTTCTGTTGAGCCGCCACGCCGACATCTACTGGGCGCTCAAGGCCACGGGCGATGCTTTTCGGGGGCCGGCGCCAGGCGAACTGGCGCGCTATTTCCCGCGTGCGGCGACCAGCCTGTCGCTAAGTCTGCTGGCGTCCACTTTAGCGATGAAGGAACCTCCAACGCATACGCGTCTGCGCCGGCTGATCTCGCGCGATTTCACCATGGGCCAGATCGACAAGCTGAGGCCGACCATCGCTCGCATCGTCGCAGCGCGCCTGGACGGCATGGCGCCCGCGCTGGAGCGCGGGGAGGCGGTGGACCTGCATCGGGAATTCGCGCTGGCCTTGCCCATGCTGGTTTTCGGCGAACTGTTCGGCATGCCCCCGGATGACATTCTCGGGCTCATCACCGGCATCAGCGCCATTCTGGAAGGCCTGAGCCCGCACGCCAGCGATCCCCAGCTCGCCGCGGGGGACGCGGCCAGCGCCAGGGTGCAGGCCTACTTCGGCGACCTCATACAGCGCAAGCGCACCGATTCCCGCCACGACATCGTGTCAATGCTGGTCGGCGCACACGACGACGATGCCGAGACGCTGTCGGACGCGGAATTGATCAGCATGCTTTGGGGCATGCTGCTGGGCGGCTTCGCCACCACTGCCGCGGCCATCGGCCATGCGGTCCTGGCGATGCTGGCGTATCCCGAACAGCGGCACTGGCTGAAGGGAGATGCCGTGGGGGTGAAGGCTTTCGTCGAAGAAGCCCTGCGCTATGACGCGCCCGCCATGTTCAGCTCCATTCCGCGTATCGCCCAGCGCGACATCGAACTGGGCGGCGTGGTGATTCCGAAGAACGCGGACGTGCGCGTGCTGATCGCGGCCGGCAATCGCGACCCGGACGCCTTCGCCGATCCCGATCGCTTCGATGCCGTGCGGTTCTACGGCACCAGTCCTGGCATGTCGATCGACGGGAAGATCATGCTGACCTTCGGCCACGGCATCCACTTCTGCCTTGGTGCGCAACTGGCCCGGGTGCAGTTGGCCGAGAGCCTGCCGCGGATCCAGGCGCGCTTCCCCACGCTGGCATTGGCCGAGCAGCCGACCCGGGAGCCCTCCGCGTTCCTTAGGACGTTCCGCGCGCTGCCGGTACGGCTGCATGGGCAGGAGGGCTGAGATGCGCGTCCTGGTCGATCAGGATCTGTGCGGAACGACCGGGCAGTGCGTGCTGACGCTGCCGGGCACCTTTCGCCAGCGCGAACCGGACGGCGTGGCCGAAGTGTGCGTTGCGACGGTCCCGCAGGCGCTGCACGCCGCCGTGCGGCTTGCGGCGAACCAGTGCCCGGTCGCCGCCATTCGGGTCATCGAAAGCGACGCTGGCCATGACGAGTGCGCCAGCGCCGACCCGGCGCCTTCTCCGACGCAGGCCCAGCGGCATGCCGCGAAAGACCAACGCAATTCAGGAGACACGATGGGAAGGTTTGAAGGCAAGGTGGCCGTGGTGACCGGCGCTGGCGCCGGCATCGGCAAGGCATGCGCTCTCGCCATCGCGCGCGGGGGCGGCAGAGTGGTGGTGGCCGACATTGATGGCTCGGCTACCATCGCCTGCACCGCGCAGATCGCGGCCGAAGCAGGCCACGCGCTGCCCATAGCCATGGATATCGCCGATGAGCAGGCGGTGGCAGGGCTGTTCGATACGGCGGAGCGGCACTTCGGGGGGGTCGACCTGCTGGTGAACAATGCGAGCGCCATGCATCTGACCCCGCGCGACCGCGCCATCCTCGACCTGGACCTGGCGGTATGGGATCAGACCATGGCGACCAATCTGCGCGGCACGCTGCTCTGCTGCCGGCAGGCCATCCCACGGATGATCGCCCGCGGCGGTGGCGCGATCGTCAACATGTCGTCGTGCCAGGGGCTCAGCGGTGACACGGCGCAGACGTCCTACGCCGCGTCGAAGGCGGCGATGAACATGCTGTCGGCCTCGCTCGCCACCCAGTACGGTCACTCTCAGATCCGCTGCAACGCGGTTGCGCCGGGTCTTATCATGACCGAGCGTCTCCTCGCCAAGCTGGACGAGTGCATGCAACGGCATCTGCGCCGGCACCAGCTCCTGCCGCGCGTCGGCCGTCCCGAGGACGTTGCCGCACTGGTGGCGTTCCTGCTCTCCGACGATGCTGCGTTCATCACCGGCCAGGTCGTGTGCATCGATGGCGGCATGCTGGCGCATGTGCCGACATATGCCGACGGTGGCAACAGCTGCGCCGCGCGCCTTGCCGGCGATACCGAATCGGCGGCGGCGGCGCGCTGCTGATGGACATGCTGCTCAATCCACTCAACCGTCGGCACCGGCTGCGATGCGACATCCCGGTAATGCCTGGCGCTTTCCCCCTGGTCGGGCATCTTCCCGCCATTGTCTGCGACCTGCCGCGCCTGCTGCAGCGCGCAGAACGGACGCTGGGCAGCCACTTCTGGCTGGATTTCGGCCCTGCCGGACATCTGATGACCTGCGTGGATCCGGACGCATTCTCACTGCTCAAGCACAAGGACGTGTCCTCGGCGCTGATCGAAGAGATCGCGCCCGAATTGCTTGATGGAACGTTGGTCGCCCTGGACGGCGGCGCGCACCGGCAGGCGCGCGATGCCATCAAGGCAGCGTTCTTGCCCAAGGGACTGACCCAGGCCGGGATCGGCGACCTGTTCGCGCCCGTGATCCAGGCGCGGGTGCAGGCGTGGCGCGCCCGCGGCGAGGTACCCATCCTGCGCGAAACCGGCGACCTCATGCTGAAGCTCATCTTCAGCCTCATGGGAATCCCCGCGCAGGACCTGCCGGGATGGCATCGCAAGTACCGGCAATTGCTGCAATTGATCGTCGCGCCACCGGTCGACCTGCCCGGATTGCCTTTGCGGCGCGGCCGCGCCGCCCGCGACTGGATCGACGCGCAGTTGCGCCGGTTTGTCCGCGATGCGCGCGCGCATGCCGCGCGCACCGGGCTGATCAACGACATGGTGAGCGCCTTCGACCGCAGCGACGGTCCGCTCTCCGATGATGTCCTGATCGCGAATATTCGCTTGCTGCTGCTTGCCGGTCACGACACCACTGCCTCGACGATGGCCTGGATTGTGATCGAGCTGGCGCGGCAGCCTGTGCTGTGGGACGCCCTGGTCGAGGAGGCGCAACGCGTGGGCGCGGTGCCGACCCGGCACGCGGACCTGGCGCAGTGTCCGGTCGCCGAGGCGCTGTTCCGCGAGACACTGCGCCTGCATCCGGCGACCACGCTCCTGCCGCGTCGCGCGCTGCAGGAATTGCAACTCGGCCAACGGCGCATTCCCGCGGGCACCCATCTATGCATCCCGCTGCTGCATTTCTCGACCTCGGCGCTGCTGCACGAGGCGCCTGATCAGTTCCGCCTGGCGCGGTGGCTGCTACGCACAGAGCCGATCCGGCCCGTGGACATGCTGCAGTTCGGTACCGGCCCACACGTCTGCATCGGCTACCACCTGGTATGGCTGGAAATGGTGCAGTTCTGCATCGCCTTGGCGCTGACCATGCACAAGGCCGGGGTGCGGCCGCAGTTGCTGAGCGACGTCGAAAAGGGCCGGCGCTATTACCCGACCGCACATCCGTCAATGAAAATTCGAATAGGCTTTTCATGAGCTGGCATCGCATGCCCCGTATGGCAACGCAGCGGCGCCGGCGGGGCGCGGCATTGCGGCACTCAGCGCACGCACTCGTGTGACGGCTTGCGCTCGCCGTGGCCGTCTCAGCTACAAGGACATGAACAACATGCAGACCGGTTCCACTCCACGCGACCGAATCGGCGTTTCCGCATCCGGATTGGGCGCGCAGGCGCGCGGCGCATCTGGCGGCCTGCTCCCCGAGATCTGGATGCAGGACGGCGCAAAGCGGGTCGAACAGGCGCTGGCGCGTCTGCTCTGCGCCGAAGACGACGGTAAGACAGAGTTGATGGCGGCCATGCGCTACGCCACCTTGCATGGCGGGAAGCGCACCCGCGCCTTGCTCTGCCTGGCTGCCGGCGCACTGGCGGGCACGCCGGCGCACATGCTCGACGACGTCGGCGCCGCCATCGAGATGATGCACGCCTGTACCCTGGTCCACGACGACCTGCCCGCGATGGACGACGACGTGCTTCGCCGCGGCCTTCCGACCGTGCACGTAAAGTTCGGCGAAGCCACTGCGATCCTGGTCGGCGATGCGCTGCAGGCCCACGCCTTCCTGACGCTGGCGAGCCTGGATGCGCCGGGCGACAATCGTATCGCGCTCGTGCGCGAACTGGCGCAGGCGGTGTCCGCCGAGGGTGCCGCAGGCGGGCAGGCCATGGATCTGTCGTTGGTCGGAAAGCACGCCGGGCTGGACAGGATCCTGGCGATGCACCGGATGAAAACCGGAGCGCTAGTGCGCGCGTCGGTTCGCATGGGCGCGCTATACTCCATCGCGGAGGATGCCGCGCACGCTGCGCTGTATGCTGCGCTCGATCGCTACACCGCCTGTTTCGGCCTGGCTTTGCAGGTGGCCGACGACATTCTCGACGCGACGGCGGATACCGCGACTCTTGGCAAGACCCCCGGTAAGGACGCGGCGGCGCAGAAGCCGACCTGCGCGTCGATCATGGGGCTGCAGGCTGCGCGCCAGTTCGCCCTGTACTTGTTGCACGACGCCGGGGAGGCCATCGCCCCTCTGGGGCCGCGTGCGGAAGGGTTGGCGCAGATGCTGCAGCGGGCCAACGTCTATCTGTCCGCGCCATACGCATGAGCGGGCCCATCCGTAAGGACTCGCCCCTGTGCTGCTGCGATCGGCCGGCGGGCGCTGCATGCTGCACTGTGTCCGTGTCGGCGGCGACGTACGCGGCGTCTGCCCGTTTCTGTTCTCGTTAGCCTTCTGCAGAAGGAACATCCCGCGTGAACTTGTCCGAACAGATCCTTTCCGAATTGCGCCGCCTGCTGAGCGAGATGAGCGACGGCGGCAGCGTCGGTCCGGCCGTCTACGACACGGCGCGAGCTCTGCAGTTCCACGGCAACGTCACCGGTCGGCAGGACACGTACGCGTGGCTCATCGCGCAGCAACAGGCCGATGGCGGATGGGGAAGCGCGGACTTCCCGCTGTTTCGCCATGCGCCCACGTGGGCGGCGTTGCTGGCATTGCAGCGTGCCGATCCTCTTCCCGGCGCTGCCGACGCAGTCCAGGCTGCAACCCGGTTCCTCGAGCGCCAGCCCGATCCCTACGCACATGCGGTGCCGGAAGATGCGCCGATCGGCGCGGAGCTGATCCTGCCGCAGTTGTGCGGCGAGGCCGCATCCTTGCTGGGCGGCGTGGCGTTTCCGCGCCACCCGGCGCTGTTGCCGTTGCGGCAAGCGTGCCTGGCCAAGCTGGGGGCGGTGGGCACGTTGCCGAGCGGCCATCCGTTGCTGCACTCCTGGGAAGCCTGGGGGACGTCGCCGGCCACCGCATGCCCGGACGACGACGGCAGCATTGGCATCAGTCCAGCGGCCACCGCCGCGTGGCGTGCGCACGCCGTGACACAGGAAAGAACGCCGCACGTCGGGCGCACCGACGGGTATCTGCAGGCGGCATCGCGGGCAACGCGCACCGGCATCGAAGGTGTCGTTCCCAACGTCTGGCCAATCAATGTGTTCGAGCCATGCTGGTCGCTGTACACCCTGCATCTGGCCGGTCTGTTCGCGCATCCCGCGCTCGCCGAGGCGGTGCAAGTGATCATCGCGCAGCTCGACGCCCGCCTCGGAGTCCGCGGTCTCGGCCCTGCCTTGCACTTCGCGGCCGATGCGGACGACACCGCCGTTGCGTTGTGCGTCCTTCGCCTTGCAGGCCGCGACCCGGCGGCCGACGCGTTGCGCCAGTTCGAAACCGGCGAGCTCTTCGTCACCTTCCCCGGTGAGCGCAATGCCTCGGTGTCGACCAACATCCATGCCCTGCATGCGTTGCGAATGTTGGGAAAGCCCGCCGCCCGCACCAGCGCCTACGTCGAGGCCAGTCGCAACCCGCATGGTCTATGGGACAACGAAAAATGGCACGTTTCGTGGCTGTATCCCACCGCGCATGCGATTGCTGCGCTCGCGCAAGGCAAGCCCCAGTGGCGCGAGGAGCGCGCGCTGACAGCGCTGCTGCAGGCGCAGCGCGATGACGGCGGCTGGGGCGCCGGTCGCGCGTCCACATTCGAGGAAACCGCCTATGCGCTGTTCGCGTTGCACGTGATGGACGGGAGCGAAGAGCCGGCAGGGCGCCGGCGCATCGCGCAGGCGGTGGCGGGTGCGCTGAAGTGGATGCTCGCCCGCCACGCAGCGCACGCACTGCCCCAGACACCGCTGTGGATCGGCAAGGAACTGTATTGCCCCACCCGGGTGGTGCGCGTGGCCGAACTCGCCGGGTTGTGGCTGGCGCTTCGTTGGGGGCGGCGCGTCTCGGCCGAGGGAGCAGGAGCGGGGCCATGATCCAGACCGATCGCGCGCTGCAACAGGTGCTGGAGTGGGGGCGTTCCCTGACCGGGTTCGCCGACGAGCATGGCGTGGAAGCAGTCCGGGGCGGCCAATACATCCTGCAGCGCATCCAGCCGAGCCTGCGCGACACCAGCGCCCGCACGGGCCGCGATCCGCTGGACGAGACGCTGATCGTGGCGTTCTATCGAGAACTGGCGCTGCTGTTCTGGCTCGACGATTGCAACGACCTTGACCTGATCGCGCCGGAGCAGCTCGCCGCGGTGGAGCAGGCGCTCGGGCAAGGCGTGCCGTGCGCGCTCCCCGGATTCGAGGGCTGTGCTGTGCTGCGCGCTTCGCTCGCCGCGCTCGCCTACGATCGTCGCGACTATGCTCAGCTTCTCTACCATACCCGGTGCTACTGCGCGGCGCTGCGTGCCGGACACGCGCAGGCGGCAGGGGCAGAGCGCTGGTCCTACGCCGAGTACTTGCAGAACGGCGTGGATTCGATCGCCTACACGAACGTGTTCTGTTGCCTGTCCTTGCTGTGGGGGCTGGACATGGCGACCTTGCGCGCGCATCCGGCGTTTCGCCAGGTCCTGCGGCTCATCTCCGCGATAGGGCGCTTGCAGAACGATCTGCATGGACGCGAAAAGGATAAGTCGGCCGGCGAGGGAGCTAACGCGGCGATCCTGCTGCTGCAGCGCTATCCGGCTATGCCTGTGGTGGAGTTCCTCAACGACGAGCTGGCCGGCCATACGCGCATGCTGCACCGGGTGATGGCGCAAGAACCCTTTCCACCGCCGTGGGGACCGTTGATCGAAGCCATGGCGGCCATCCGCGCGCAGTACTACGAGACCTCAACCAGCCGCTACCGCAGCGACGCTGCGGGGGGAGGCGAGCGTGCGCCGGCCTGAACGCGCGGGAAACGGCGGCGTGCGCGCGCTGCCGTCGGTCCGACCCGACGCAACGCCGTCGCCCGATGCGGCGGATGGGGCGAGCATCAGCGACACCAAGCTGAGCCGGCGCAAGGACGACCACCTGGACATCGTGCTGGATCGGCGAACGGCGTGGGCCAAGGCCGCCGGCTGGGAGTGCATTCGTTTCGAACACTGCGCATTGCCCGAGTTGGACCTGACGCAGATCGACCTCAGCGCCTCGCTGCTTGGCAAGACCATGCGCGCGCCGCTGCTGATCAGCTCCATGACCGGCGGCATGCCACGCGCGGAGTCCATCAACCGGCATCTGAGCGAGGCAGCGCAAGCCTTGGGGATCGCCATGTGCGTCGGTTCGCAGCGCGTGAGCCTGCAATCCCGCAACTCCCATGGGCTGACGCGCGCGCTGCGCCGCCTGGCCCCAGACGTTCCATTGCTTGCCAATATCGGCGCCGCGCAACTGCGCGAGGCCGACGGCCTGGACCTCGCGCGCCGGGCGGTGGATGCACTGGAGGCCGATGGACTCATCGTTCATCTCAATCCGCTGCAGGAAGCGGTACAGCCGGAAGGCGACCGCGACTGGCGCGGCGTCCTGGCACAGATCGCTCGCGCCGCACGCAGCGTGGGCGTGCCGATCGTGGCCAAGGAAGTCGGGTCGGGCCTGTCCGCCTCGGTGGCCTGTGCGCTCGTCGAGGCGGGCGTGGCGGTGATCGATGTCGCCGGCGCCGGCGGCACCAGTTGGGCCGCGGTGGAGGGCGAGCGCGCCCCCGATGCCGCCGACCGCGCAGTGGCGATGGCGTTCGCCGATTGGGGGATTGCGACCCCGGCCAGTGTGCAGGCGGTACGTCAGGCGCTGCCAGCGGTGAAGCTGATCGCGTCGGGCGGGATCCGCGACGGCGTCGACGTGGCCAAGGCCATCCGCCTGGGCGCGGACATCGCCGGCCAGGCAGCCGGCGTGCTGCGCGCGGCTACGGTATCCACCGAGGCGGTTGTCGCGCATTTCGAGATCCTCATTCGCCAGTTGGCCGTCGCCTGCTTCTGCACCGGCTCGGCTGATCTGGCGGCGTTGCGTCAGGCGCGCTTGTTGCCCTTGGCGCATCTGCCCGCCGGTTGATGCCGGCGTCGCCCGTGCGTAGCGGCGGGCGCCTAGTCTTACTGAGCCAGATGCGGATGTGGGGGGATTTGCGCTGGTCGCGGATTTGTTCGGGTGCTGCTTCGTGATCAGGGAGGCGCCCCGCCATGCTCGAACGGACAGCCGAGAGCAAAGGGTATTCGACGGCTATGTCGATGCTTGATCCAGTATGATCGGTCATGCGAACCGCGCTGAGCCCCTGAAAAGGGTCGGAACACCAGGTGCGGCGGGAGACCGGCAGGGAGTGCATGGTACAAAGCCATTGCAACAGGAGTGGCGATCCACATTGACCCCCAGTCAGCGCGGCCGGCCGTATGGACGAGAAGAGACGAGCGATTTCAGCTGCCGGACCGCCTTGATTTAACATTCCGATAGTTCCGGAGGGCTGATCGGGCGTCAGTTTCGGACGGCGTTCACCGTCGGGCGGCGCTAAATGCAGGATGATTGATCTCTTTACGTATCATAAGGCTGATCCGTGATACGCGAACAGATCATAACGTGTTGACACGATCACTGGATAAGATACTCTGCCATATCATCTAGCATCGAATGGATCGTTTACGTATCATATGGACCCTCAATCGGAAATTCTACGCGAAATCGGTGGGCTTTTCAGGCAGGCGAGGCTGGCCGCTGCCATGACGCAGGAGCAGGTCGCCGACTTAGCGGGTATATCCCGTCCCCGCTATCGCGACATCGAAAAGGGAGCCGCAGCCGCACGTGCGACGACGCTGATGAATATCGCTCGCGCGCTCGGCCTGGAAATGATGCTGGTTCCGCAAGTCATGGTGCCGGCTGTCCAGGCTCTATTGCGTCCGCATGATGATGACGATCGACCCGCCTTTGTTTCTCAACCTGACGATGACGATCATGCCTCCAGTCTTTCGCGCACCTAAGACGATCCCGTCGCTGGACGTACTCTTGAACGCAGTGAAGATCGGCACAATCGTCAGGACGCCGGGCGATTTCAATGCGTTCAACTTCGATGAGGCCTACCGCGCGACGGGCGGCTTTCCGGTTCTCAGCCTGTCGTTCCGGGCAGCGACGGGAGGATTGCGGAAAGATCCGAAGCCTCTGGCAAGCGCCTTGCCCGCTTTCTTCGCGAACCTCCTGCCGGAGGAGAAATTGCGCGAGGCGATGGAAAGGCACCACGAAGGCAATGTGCGGCCAGGCAATGATTTCGACCTTTTAGCGGCGCTGGGCGCCGATCTGCCGGGAGCCGTACGGGCGTTGCCCAGTGACGGCGCGATAGCGGTTTCACAGGACGCTTCAAAGGATCAGCCCAAGGCACGGTTCTCGCTTGCCGGCGTGCAGATGAAGCTGTCGGTCATGAAGAACATTGGAAAAAGCGGCGGCCTTACCTTGCCAATGGACGACGAGCAGGGCCGGTACATTGCCAAGTTCCCTTCGACGGCCTTTCCGGGCGTTTCCGAGAACGAATTCGCCAACCTGGCGCTGGCAGCAGCAATCGGCATGGACGTTCCTGAATGCGAACTGGTCGAGAAGTCCGATTTTGAGGGCGTTCCCGAAGAATTCAACACGCTGTCTGACGGCAAGGTCCTTCTCGTCAAACGCTTCGATCGCGGCGCCGGTGGCGAGAGGATACACATCGAGGATTTCGCTCAGGTCTTCGGTGTATACCCCTCGCGCAAATATGAGGGGGCTGCTTATCACGACATAGCCTTGGCTCTTGGCATGGCCGTCTCGCCTACGGCGGCTCTCGAGTTCGTCCGCCGCCTGGCACTGACCGTCATCACCGGCAATGGCGACATGCACCTGAAGAACTGGTCTTTGATCTATCCCGGTAACGGCGACAAGCCGGCGCTTTCACCAATTTACGACCTCCTGTCCACCGTGCCATATATTCCTGCCGACGCCATGGCGCTGTCGCTTGGAGGAGAGCGCTCGTTCAAGGCGCTAGCAGCACCGCGATGGAAAGCATTTGCGAACCGTGCACGGCTCCCGGAGCCAGCAGTCCTGAAGGCAGTGGTCGAGACGGTCAAACTCGTCAACGAGTACTGGTGGCATCTGCCTGAGCGCGACGTTGTCGCAGCGAAAGTGCTCGAGCGGATCGACGGACATGTGAAGGCGATGACGCCGATACTGAACTCCTGCGCCGAGAAGTAAACCGAGTCCCTCGGGTTGATATAGCGGAACTATTCGCCCGTGCCCCGGATTAGTGGCCGTGGATCGGTGGTATGCTAGGATCGCGCGCAGAGTCGGCGGAGGGTCCACTTGGACACGCGTTGAGCAAGCACGTCAACTCGCGGGCACAGAAGAGTTCGCAGCATCCCGCAGAGGGTCGAGATGCTGTTCGTCCACCTCAATACAACGATGCGGTTCAACCGAATGCGGTGACTGAGGATCGCGATCCGACGCGTTGTGTCGCCAATGTCGCGTCCGCTACACGGGCTGTTCCGACGATCCTTTCTTGGAACTCAAGCTAAACCCCTGAAAAGCAACCATGAAATTATTCTTCGGTTCGATCAGCCAAATTGGCATGAGTCTTGAGATCCTTAGGTGCGAGGCGGCTAGAGCTGCCCGACCGGCATTCAAGTCGCGGCAGCCGCGATGAATGGGAACGAAGGAAGGAAAGCTACATGTCAGGTTTGCGTCAGATCGCCTTTTACGGCAAGGGCGGCATCGGCAAGTCCACCACCTCCCAAAATACGCTCGCAGCCCTTGTCGACCTCGGGCAGAGAATCCTCATCGTCGGCTGCGACCCCAAAGCCGACTCCACCCGCCTGATCCTGAACGCGAAGGCGCAGGATACGGTCCTGCATCTCGCGGCAGAGGAAGGTTCGGTGGAAGACCTGGAACTCGCGGACGTGCTCAAGGTCGGCTACAAAGGCATCAAATGCGTGGAGTCGGGCGGACCCGAGCCAGGTGTCGGCTGCGCCGGCCGCGGCGTGATCACCTCGATCAACTTCCTCGAGGAGAACGGCGCCTACGACGACGTCGACTATGTCTCCTACGACGTGCTCGGGGATGTGGTGTGTGGCGGTTTCGCGATGCCGATCCGCGAGAACAAAGCCCAGGAAATCTATATCGTCATGTCCGGCGAGATGATGGCGCTCTATGCCGCCAACAACATCGCCAAGGGCATCCTGAAATACGCCCATTCGGGCGGCGTGCGGCTCGGCGGCCTGATCTGCAACGAGCGCCAAACCGACCGCGAGCTCGACCTCGCCGAAGCGCTGGCCTCCAGGCTCAATTCCAAGCTCATCCACTTCGTGCCGCGCGACAACATCGTCCAGCACGCCGAGCTCAGGAAGATGTCAGTGATCCAGTACGCGCCGGACTCCAAGCAGGCCGGGGAATACAGGGCGCTGGCCGAGAAGATCCATGGGAATTCGGGCCAGGGCACCATCCCGACCCCGATCACCATGGAGGAGCTCGAGGACATGCTGCTCGACTTCGGCATCATGAAGACCGACGAGCAGATGCTTGCCGAGCTTCAGGTCAAGGAAGCGGCTAAGGCGGCCGCACAGTAGCGATCGCTGCCGACATGAGGCGCCGCCTGACCTGGTGCGCCTTTCAAAGAACGGCGCCTCGTCGGTGAGGCGTCACCCTGAACCTTGAAAGGGGTCCCATGAGCCTGGAATACGAGAATGACGGTGCCCTCCATGCGAAGCTTATCGAGGAGGTGCTGTCGCAATATCCTGACAAGTCGGCGAAGCGCCGCAAAAAGCACCTCAGCGTCGCAAAGACCGGCGACGAGGCTGGCGAGGAAAGCGAGGTCCTTTCCGAATGCGAGGTCAAATCGAACATCAAGTCCATCCCCGGCGTGATGACAATTCGCGGCTGCGCCTATGCCGGCTCGAAAGGCGTGGTGTGGGGTCCAGTCAAGGATATGGTCCATATCTCGCACGGCCCGGTCGGCTGCGGGCAATATTCCTGGTCTCAACGCCGCAACTACTACGTCGGCACGACCGGCATCGACACGTTCGTCACCATGCAGTTCACCTCCGATTTCCAGGAGAAGGACATTGTTTTCGGCGGCGACAAGAAGCTGGAACGGATCATCGACGAGATCGAGGAACTGTTTCCGCTGAACAAGGGCATGACTGTGCAATCCGAATGCCCGATCGGCCTGATTGGCGACGACACGGAAGCCGTGTCCCGCAACAAGGCCAAGGAGCACGAGAAGACAATCGTGCCGGTGCGCTGCGAGGGCTTCCGCGGCGTCTCGCAATCCCTCGGCCACCACATCGCCAACGACGCGATCCGCGACTGGGTGTTCGAGAAGAAGGAAGTGGAGTTCGAGTCCGGCCCGTACGATGTCAATGTGGTCGGCGACTATAATATCGGCGGCGACGCCTGGGCTTCGCGCATCCTGCTCGAAGAGATGGGTCTGCGCGTGGTCGGCAACTGGTCGGGCGACGCTACGCTGGCCGAAATAGAGCGAGCGCCAAAGGCGAAACTCAATCTCATCCATTGCTACAGGTCGATGAACTACATCTGCCGGCACATGGAGGAAAACTATGGCATCGCCTGGATGGAGTACAATTTCTTCGGCCCCTCCCAGACTGAAGCCTCTCTGCGCAAGATAGCCAAGCACTTCGGGCCGGAAATCGAGGCCAAGGCCGAGGCGGTCATCGCCAAATACCGGCCGTTGGTCGATGCCGTAATCGCCAAGTACCGGCCGCGCCTCGAAGGCAGGACGGTGATGCTCTATGTCGGCGGGCTGCGCCCCCGTCACGTCGTCACGGCATATGAGGACCTGGGCATGGTGATCGTCGGCACTGGCTACGAATTTGGCCATAACGACGACTATCAGCGCACCGGCCACTACGTGAAGAAGGGCACCCTGATCTATGACGACGTGACTGGTTACGAGCTGGAGAAGTTCATCGAAGGGATCCGTCCTGATCTCGTTGGCTCCGGCATCAAAGAGAAGTACCCGGTCCAGAAGATGGGCATACCGTTCCGTCAAATGCATTCCTGGGATTATTCCGGCCCGTATCACGGCTACGACGGCTTCGCCATCTTCGCCCGAGACATGGACCTGGCCATCAACAACCCGGTCTGGAACCTCTACGACGCTCCCTGGAAGAAAAAAGCCGAGCCGTCGGCGGCGATCGCAGCCGAATGAAACCCTGGCCTCCCGGAAGCCGGGAGGCAGTGAACGCCTGTGGCCGCTTGTCCGCGGGAGACCTGAAACGTTTCGA
Organism: Mesorhizobium sp. LNHC232B00; assembly: GCF_000502435.1. Classification (NCBI taxonomy): domain Bacteria; kingdom Pseudomonadati; phylum Pseudomonadota; class Alphaproteobacteria; order Hyphomicrobiales; family Phyllobacteriaceae; genus Mesorhizobium; species Mesorhizobium sp. LNHC232B00. Next base: position 82,917 of record NZ_AYWP01000015.1, on the reverse strand, counting down.
CGTCCCTGTGCCCCTATGGCGGGCCAGATGGAAAGAGGTAACCACCCATGCCGCAGTCGGCTGAAAAAGTTCTCGACCACGCGCCCCTGTTCCGCGAGCCGGAATACAGGCAGATGCTCGCCGAGAAGAGGCTGAATTTCGAATGTCCTCACCCGGACCAGATCGTTACCGACCAAGGCGAATTCACCAAGACGTGGGAATACCGCGAAAAGAACCTCGCTCGCGAAGCGCTTGTCGTGAACCCCGCCAAGGCCTGCCAGCCGCTCGGCGCGGTGTTCGCGGCCGCAGGCTTCGAGCGAACCATGTCCTTCGTCCACGGCAGCCAGGGCTGCGTCGCCTATTACCGCTCGCACCTGTCGCGCCATTTCAAGGAGCCTGCTTCGGCGGTTTCCTCCTCGATGACCGAGGACGCGGCAGTGTTCGGCGGCCTGAAGAACATGGTCGACGGACTCGCCAATACGTACCAACTTTACGACCCAAAGATGATCGCCGTCTCGACCACTTGTATGGCGGAGGTCATTGGCGACGACCTGCACAGCTTCATCGAGAACGCCAAGGACGAAGGCTCGGTCCCGCGCGACTTCGACGTGCCCTTCGCCCACACGCCGGCCTTTGTCGGCAGCCATGTCGACGGCTATGACGTTGCGGTCAAGGGCATTTTGGAGCATTTCTGGAAGGGCGAGGAGCGAACTGAAGCCGAGGGAACCATCAACATCATTCCGGGCTTCGACGGGTTCTGTGTCGGCAACAACCGGGAACTCAAGCGCCTGCTCGATCTGATAGGCGTGTCCTATACCTTCATCCAAGACGCCTCTGACCAGTTCGACACGCCGTCCGACGGCGAATACCGCATGTACGACGGCGGCACGAAGATCGAAGAGGTGAGGAAGGCACTCAACGCCGAGGCGACGCTGTCGCTACAGCGTTACAACACCCGAAAAACACTGGAGTATTGCGAGGGGGTGGGGCAGGCGACTGCCTCGTTCCATTACCCTCTCGGAGTCCAGGCGACCGACGACTTCCTGATGGAGGTCTCCGCGATTTCCGGCAAGCAAATCCCCGAGGCAATCCGCCTCGAGCGCGGTCGACTTGTTGACGCCATGGCCGACAGCCAATCCTGGCTGCACGGCAAGAAATACGCCATCTACGGCGATCCGGACTTTGTCTACGGCATGGCCCGCTTCATCATGGAGACGGGCGGCGAGCCGACCCATTGCCTCGCCACCAACGGCACGTCGACATGGGAAGCGGAGCTGAAGGAGCTGCTTGCATCATCGCCCTTCGGCAACGGTGCTCAAGTCTGGGCGGGCAAGGACCTCTGGGCGTTGCGCTCACTGCTCTTCACCGAGCCGGTGGACCTGCTGATCGGCAACTCCTATGGCAAGTATCTGGAGCGCGACACCGGCACGCCGCTGATCCGGCTTACGTTTCCGATCTTCGACCGCCACCATCACCATCGCTTTGCGCTCATGGGCTACCAAGGCGGGTTGCGCGTCCTGTCGACGATCCTCGACAAGATCTTCGACAAGCTCGATCGCGAGACAAGCGAGACGGGCGTGACGGACTATTCGTATGACCTCACCCGCTAAGCTTGACGGTCGGCTTTGGCCGGTCGTCTTCCCGAGGGACTTTGGAGACCGACGCAATGTCCTCGCTCAGAGCCAAAATCCAGGATCTCTTCAATGAGCCCGCCTGCGAGCAGAACCGCGACAAGGATGCCAAGGCGCGCAAAAAGGGCTGTTCGAAGCCACTAACCCCCGGGGCGGCGGCCGGCGGCTGCGCCTTCGACGGCGCCAAGATCGTGCTGCAGCCGATCACCGACGTCGCGCACCTGATCCATGCGCCGCTCGCCTGCGAGGGCAATTCCTGGGACAACCGCGGTGCGGCTTCGTCCGGGCCAACGCTGTGGCGCACAAGCTTCACGACCGACCTCACCGAACTCGATGTTGTGATGGGGCAGGGCGAGCGGAAGCTCTTCAAAGCGATCCGCGAGATCAAGGAAGCGTATGGGCCGCCGGCGATCTTCGTCTATCCGACCTGCGTGACGGCGCTGATCGGCGACGACATCGAGGCCGTCTGCAAGCGCGCGGCGGAAAAGTTCGGCCTACCGGTGGTGCCGGTCAATGCGCCGGGCTTCGTCGGCTCCAAGAATCTCGGCAACAAGCTTGCCGGCGAGGCGTTGCTCGAGCATGTCATCGGCACGGTGGAGCCCGACGATGCCGGCCTTTACGACATCAATATTCTTGGCGAATTCAACCTCTCGGGCGAATTCTGGCTGGTGAAGCCGCTGCTGGATCGGCTCGGGATCCGGGTGCGCGCCTGCATCCCGGGTGACGCACGTTACCTCGACATTGCTTCCGCGCACCGTGCCCGGGCGGCTATGATCGTGTGCTCGACCGCGCTCATCAATCTGGCCCGCAAGATGGAGCAGCGCTGGGAGATCCCGTTTTTCGAGGGCTCCTTCTACGGCATCACCGACACCTCGGAAGCGCTCCGACAGATCTCTCAGCTGCTGGTGAAGAAGGGTGCCGATCCGGAGATCCTCGGCCGCACCGAGGCGTTGATTGCAGAGGAGGAGGCGATCGCTTGGAAGAAGCTCGCCGCCTACCGGCCGAGGCTCGAAGGCAAGCGCGTGCTGCTCAACACCGGCGGTGTGAAGTCCTGGTCGGTCGTCCATGCGCTGATGGAGATCGGCATCGAGATCGTCGGCACCTCTGTCAAGAAGTCGACCGTCGAAGACAAGCAGCGCATCAAGCAGATCCTCAAGGACGACAACCACATATTCGACCAGATGGCGCCGCGCGAGCTTTACGCCATGCTCTCAGAACACAAGGCCGATATCATGCTGTCGGGCGGGCGCACGCAGTTCATCGCCCTTAAGGCCAAGACACCCTGGCTCGATATCAACCAGGAGCGCCAACATCCTTACGCCGGCTATCACGGCATGGTGGAACTCGTACGCCAGATCGACGTCGCTATTCATAACCCGATCTGGCGCCAGGTGCGGGAACCGGCACCATGGGATTGCCAGCCTGCGGTGAGGCAGGAACTGCCGCGCACGAAAAGCGAGACCGCGACCTTGCATGTTGTCCAGGAATTCGCCGGCACGACGGCCGGTGATTTCGGCGATTGTTGAGGAGAGCCGATGGTCCGCATCCTTCCCCAGACCAAAGCGGCGGCGGTCAATCCGCTGAAGTCATCGCAGCCGCTGGGTGCCGCCTTGGCCTTTCTTGGCGTCGACGGCGCGATGCCGTTGTTCCACGGCAGCCAGGGGTGCACCAGCTTCGCGCTCGTGCTGTTCGTGCGGCATTTCAAGGAAGCCATTCCCTTGCAGACAACGGCGATGGACGAGGTGGCGACGATCCTTGGCGGGGCGGACCATCTGGAACAGGCGATCCTCAACCTCAAGGCCCGCACAAAGCCAACGCTGATCGGGGTTTGCACGACGGCGCTGGTGGAAACCCGGGGCGAAGACTGCGCAGGGGATGTCGCCAATATCAGGCTGAAGCGCAGGGAAGAACTCGCGGGTACGGAGGTGGTGCTAGCCAACACACCGGATTTCGACGGCGCGATCGAAGAGGGCTGGGCCAAGGCTGTCACCGCGATGATCGAAAGGATTACGCGTCCCGGCGAGCAGGCGCGGCAGTCGAAGAAGATCGTGATCCTGCCTGGCTGGAACCTCACTGTGGCTGATATCGAGCATTTGCGTGAGATGGTTGAGAGCTTTGGACTGAAGCCGGTGATTCTGCCGGACGTCTCCGGCTCGCTCGACGGTACGGTGCCCGACCGCTGGGTCACCACCACCTATGGCGGCACCAGTGTCGAGGATATCCGCGAGCTTGGCACGGCCGAGCAATGCATCGTCATCGGTGAGCATATGCGCCGCCCGGCCGAGCTGCTGCAGAGGCTGACCGGCGTGCCATACGTGCTGTTCCGGTCGCTGACTGGATTGAAGGATGCCGACCGGTTCGTCTCGCTGCTGTGCGCGATTTCGGGCGAGGCGGCGCCGGCTGGGGTGCGCCGTCGCCGGGCGCAGTTGCAGGACGCGTTGCTCGACGGACATTTCCACTTTGGAGGCAAGAAAATTGCGATCGCTGCTGAACCAGACCAACTCTACCAACTCGCGAGCTTCTTCATCGGCATGGGCTCCGAAATCGCGGCGGCGGTCACCACGACCGATATGTCGAAAATTCTGGAGGAAGTACCGGCGCAGTCGGTTCAAATCGGCGACCTCGGCGATTTGGAAGCTCTTGGCGCCGGCGCTGATCTTTTCGTTACTCATTCCCACGGCCGCCAGGCGGCGCAGCGTCTCGGCATTCCGCTCATGCGGGTCGGCTTCCCGATCTTCGACCGCCTCGGGGCCCAGCACAAGCTCACAATCCTCTACCAGGGGACCCGCGACCTGATCTTCGAGGTTGCCAACATTTTTGAAGCCAACGGGCACGCGCCGACGCCTGAGGCGCTTGATCCACTCCGTAAGCGAGAAATGCCAGATGAGCTCCGTTCGTCGCCTCTCGCTCGTCACTGACGAGGTTCACGCACCGACGCCGGAACGCCAAGCCGGCGCATTGCGCGTGGCCATCGCCACGCAGGACATGAAGAACCTCAACGCCCATTTCGGGTCGGCCAGGCGCTTTGCTGTCTACGACGTGATGCGCGAGGAGTGGAATCTCGTCGAAGCCGTGGCCTTCGATGACGTTTCCGACGAGAGCGGGAAGCACCGAACTGAGGGCGATGACCGCATCACCCCGAAGGTGGAGGCGCTGAAGGGCTGTCATCTCCTGTTTTGTCTGGCGATCGGCGGACCTTCGGCAGCCAAACTTGTTTCCGCAAAGATCCATCCGATCAAAGTGCCGCAGCCCCAGACCATCCAAGAGGTGCTGTTGCGCACGCAGATGATGCTCAGGACGTGTCCTCCCCCTTGGCTGCGCAAGGTGCTGGCGCAGGCAGGTGTCGCTAAACAGAAACCCTCCTTCGAGGACGAAAGCTGAAATGAGGAGTGGGCGAAATGTTTGAAGCCGCTGTTAGCCCTGCCGCCACCGAGGACGAGGCGGCCCTTGCCACCCCGTTCGTCAAATGCCTCGTGCGGCTGATCCGTGCTAATGATTCCCACGGGTCATGGGAAGGCAAATCGGACGCCGAACTGCTGGGCGACTTCATCATCACCAGGGAACAGCGCCGTGCAATTCCAATCATCGGCGATCCCGATCCGGACGTGCTGTGGAGGCTGGATAAGTTCTACACCGCCGTCGGGCTTGCGATTGAGGAACGCTCCGGCCTGATGGCATCGCCGATGATGGAGATAAGCCATGAGGGCTTCGGGCGCGTGCTTTTCACGGCCGGGCGACTGGTCGTTCTGTCCAAGACCCTGCGCGACGTCCATCGGTTCGGCTTCGAGACGTTCTGGAAACTCGCCGCGGCCGGTACCCAACTGGCCGGCGATGCCACCGCAGTCATTGAGGCTTATCCCGAGATGGCGCGGTCGTGATGGAACCGATTTTCGATCAAGGGGATCATGTCAGGCCTTGAGGACATGCGATGGCCAGCCCACTCAACCGAGGCGGTCGATGCCGATTTGGTTCTTGGGGTAGCGCTGATGAAGCCACTGGTCCTGATCTGTTCGCAAGATGCTGAGTTGTATCTGTTCCTCAGCCACATTCTGGGAGTGGACGGCTTTACGAGTGAGCCGGCAGGCGGGGTGAAGGAAGCACTTGCATTGGCCGATGAACGGGAGCTCCAGGCGGTAGTGCTGGACTGCGGGCCAGCAAGCGCGACAGGCTCCACAATCTGCGCCCGGCTCAAGGGGGAGCCCCGGACCGGCGGCCTGCCCGTTATTGCCATGATCGCGCCGGGCGCCGAGAACCAGCACCTCGATCTCTTGAAGGCAGGCATTGACGAGAGCTTTGTGCGGCCCTTCGCGCCGGCTAAGCTGCTTGACTGTCTACGCACGAAGCTCGCGCTGCCACAGCCGGGTTCAAACGGGATAAAAAACGGCAGCTGGCTCAGTTGCGGCAGCCTTGAGATGAAGCTCGATGCTCACCGGGTTCGAGGTAATGGCCACGACATCCATCTCGGACCTCTCGAATTCAACCTGCTGCGGCAATTCCTTGAGGCTCCCGGCAAGGTCTTCAGCCGAGACGAGCTGATCGACGCGGCCTGGCCGGACAATATCCATATCGGTGAACGCACTGTCGACGTCCATATCAGCCGGATTAGAAAGGCGCTGAAGGCGGCCTCGCCAGGCAGCGTCATTCGTACCGTCAGGTCTGCCGGCTACTCGCTCGAGAAGCCGGACGAGTAGATTGGGCAGGGGTGGTGCCACGCCCCATCTGTCGTCGTGGTCCGGGCAGGTCTTGCAGCTTCGAAACGCGCTACGGGCGCGACATACTTAGAAAGAAGCAGTCAGATGGCCTTCAAAAGCCTACTCAGTGTAGCGGGAGCTGACCATTCCGACCAGGACGTCAGAACAGCTGCGAGCTTGTGCGCCGAGGTCGGCGCATATTTGTCCGTACTGATTATGTCGCCTCCGCGGCTCGTTATGTCGCCTCCGCCGCTGGGCGATGGCATCCCCGAGTGGCCTAGAAATCGCGCACACGCCATTGCCGCACCGGAAAAACGGTACAGGCAAATCGAGAGATTTTCACAAGACACGGCCAGTCTGGAAAAAACATCCAGGGAAATTCACCAACTACTAAGAGCCACGTGGCGGTGCTATGATGTCGATATTGACAACTGCGATCAGGCCAGCATCGGTGACGCGGTGCGACAGCGGGCGCTCTGCAACGACCTGACAATCGTAGGCCCCGCACTTCTCAACGACATTAACGTCGGTCCCCTTGTTATCAACGGCAGCTTGTTCGATACGGGAAGGCCGGTGCTTGTCGTGCCGGTGGGCGCTGAGGCGACTCTGTCGCCACGGCGCGTGCTGGTCGGCTGGGATTCGCGAGTCGAGGCGTCCCGTTCGGTTCGGGAAGCGCTGGATCTGCTAGCCGGTGCTGAGGAAGTTCGCGTCGCACTCGTCGATCCGGAGGCGACCTGCACCGGAAACGGCGCCGAGCCGGGAGCCGACATCGCTGCCTATCTCACTCGGCACGGTGCTCGGGTGTCGGTCGACCGGCTGGCGAGCCGCGGCAAACCGGTGGCCACGGTGCTAGCGCAGCAGGCAATCGACACGTCTGCCGACCTGATCGTCATGGGCGCTTATGGCAGCCGCCGGCTGCGCGAGCGGCTCGCCGGTGGCGTGACAAGATGGATAGTTGGGAAGCCGCCATTGCCGCTGTTTTTGGCCCGCTGACGGGTTCTGAAGTAGCACCGATGCTGTTCCAAGCTCTACTCCCCTGGTCACCTACCCTGATGCGAAGTCGGAGAAAGGTCGCCGCAAACGAGCAGGTTTCGCGCAGCTCATGAGCAACTTGCAAGCGCCGTCGCGAAGAACATTCCCCGGACGCCTCGGTGTCTGCTCGCCGAGACAACCGTAACGCGCAGACAAACGGCCGGGCAGAAGCCCAGGCGTCCTCAATGCGCTCAAAACACCAATACTCGAGCCGGCGTCAGGTCGAGAAAGAGATTCGTTTCAGCGCGGCAGGCCGCGTTCGGACCGTAGCCTCATCGTATTGGCGTTATCACGATTTCCCTCACCACTGGCCGGGAACTGAACACGGCAATGACCGTGCAGCGGCCAAGGCACCGACCTTCGAGTCCGACGATTGCGCTGTTGCCGGCCCTCGGCGCGACCGGTGGCACCAATTACCTGTCATCGCCTGGGATGGTAGCCGGCCCCGCTGCGAGGGCGGTCTTCGGCGTTTTCAGTCTGCCCGGCCCACCGCGTGGCGACCGAGCGGCCTTGAGGCCGGTCAATTCCGACAACGCTCACATTCGCACCAGGCGGTCCCTGTAGGGCCTGTGCACAGGGACACAGAACAACAAAAGTAGGAATCCGGGAGAGTTCACCGGCCCGGCACAGGCCGGCACTCATCCTGGCCCTCTTCGTCACGATCATCATCTGGCGATGACGGTACTCGCGACCCGCAGCCGGACATAACCGGCGTCGTCGTGAAGAACTCTTGCGTCGCCACCTGGAATTCAAGCGCAAAGCGGAAGAGGTAGGGCAGAGGCGATGCTCGGATGGAGCGGCGCCTGCAATCGCAATGGCGTTGCGCTACCACCTGAGCGACCGAAACGGCAAGAAGCTCAAGCAAGGCTTGAGGCGGACGATGATGACGAGGCTGGCGGTAGCCAAGGCGGTCATGCATCTGTTCGTCCCTATATGTCGAGACGTCCGTGGCCACGCTTCTGTGCCGATGGGAAGCGGGTGATGCGTGTCCAAGACCTGACAGTGGCAGAAAACATGTCGCGTCCAATACAACCGGCTATCTTGCGCGCCCCAGAAGTTTTTTAAAGTATAATCAAGCGTTTACCGCACGCTGAGCGCGTTGGCACGGCCTTTGCGAATTGAGATTCAGCAACACTGAGTGAAGGCTGACTGCACGCAGATGCGCAAGGCTCTCTTCGTTGAACCCTCGTGCCCCGTCTCAAAGGGGGAACAAGCTTGCGCATAAGGTCACGCAACCTTTGGCAACAGCTTTGGAGGGCAAGATGATGTTGCGGATGGGGTCTCCGGCTCCTTCGATCAAAGTGGAGGACTGGCTGCGTGGCGAGCCCCTTGCGGACTTCCAGCCCGGCAAAGTCTATATCGTCGAATTTTGGGCAACTTGGTGCGAACTATGTGCGGCGGAGATGCTCGAGCTGATGCGGCTACAGGAGAAATACAAGGACAGCGGACTTGAGGTCGTCGGGATCGCGGCTGATGAAGACGCTCCAACGGCCATCGAGGCCCGGACCAAGTTGGACGCGTGGTTGGCCGAAGAGTGCTCGAAACTGAACTATCGGATCGCGTTCGACTACACAGGCGAAATGAAGAAGCTTTGGAGGGAACCCAGCTTTTGCGTCGGGATTCCGACCTCGTTCGTAGTCGACCGAGACGGCTGCATCGCCTTTATCGGTCATCCGAGCCAACTCGGTGAGGTTTTGCCGAAAGTGCTCAACGGCAGCTGGCGTACCAGCAAGAAAGCGAAAGCCGCCGATCATGAGCGGATCGCCACAAGCGAGCCCCTGGCGCGCGAACAAGCGTTGAAGAAGCCGATCGATGACAGGTTCTGGGCGGCGGAGAAGTTGGAAGATTGGAAGACGGCGCTCTGGGCGATCGAAGAGGGCATTGCCTTGATGCCGGACGACCTCAATTTCCGCCTGGCTCATGCACATCTGTTGCTTCAAAAAATACAAGACATGTGGACCGGCTTGGCCGTGATGCGCCAGTTGGTTCGCGACGCGATCGACAAAAATTCCGAGGATTGGATGGTTTCGGCGCTAGACCAACTTTTCCATCCGGCCAATGACCATTCGCGCCTTCCCCCTGCTGAGCGCTTCGCGATGGGCAAGGAGCTGTCCGAACACATCCTGGCGCTGAATCCCCCGCAAGGCGACAGTCCTAAGTTCCGGTCCTATCCCGCGGTCGCCCGGTACTATCATGAGAATGGCAACAATGATCGCGCGATCGAGTTGGTCGAACTGGCACTGACGTCGCTGGACGGTCCGGAGCCTATCCCGGCCGAATTGAAAGAGCAGCATCTGCCGGATTTGCTGCACGCCCTCGCCAAGTACAGGGGTGCGAAGGCTTGTTGCAGCGCTCTCTTTGCGGCTGCGCAAAACAATTTCCCGAAGGTGCCAAACCGCGGTCGGCCGAGGAGGAAAGATAAAAAAGGGTAGTTGGTCGGAAATGGCTTACTGGCCAATTCGTCCATTTCCCTGGCGTGACCGCAGCAAGGAGGGTCCATGCAGCACTTGGTCGATCGTTTGCAGCAGGATCGCGGCTCAAATCTTCATGGCCTGTGGCCGCATTGCGGCGGAAGTGATGTTCAACGCGAATTCGCGTGGAAGACTTCGCAGTCGAGGACGTGTTCAAGGTCGACCCGAGGGACATCAATTGCGTGGAATCACCCGCGCCGAGCCGGGCGTCGGCTGCCCAAGTGTGCCCGAAGTAAGCGTCCCAGAAAACAGACATCCTGCTTCGAGGAAGAGGACTGAAATGAGGAGAAGGCGAAATGTCTGAAACCGCAATCAGCCCTGCGGTCAACGAGGACGAGGCGGCCCTTGCCACCCCGTTCGTCAAATGCCTCGTGCGGCTGATCCGTGCTCAGGAGTCCTACGGCTCATGGGAAGGCAAATCGGACGCCGAGCTGCTGGCCGACTTCATCGTCACCAGAAAACAGCGCCGTGCGATCCCTGTCATCGGAGATCCCGATCCGGACGTGCTGTCGAGGCTCGACATGTTTTACACCGCCGTGGGGCTTGCGATCGAGGAGCGCTCCGGCCTGGTGACACCGCCAATGATTGAGTTGAAACCCATGGGGGCTTCGGACGATTGCTTTTCACGGCCGGGCGGTTGGTCGCTCTGTCGAGACATCCACCGGTTCGGCTTCGAGACGTTCAGGAAGCTCGCGGAGGCCGGTACGAAACTGGTCGACGATGCGACTGCAGCCATTGAAGCTTATCCCGACGTGGCACGGGCGTGAAGAAACCGATTTCGAGGAAGGATCTATGTCAAAGCTAGATGAGATGGGGAAGAAAGTCCGAAAGCTTCAGCTGCGCGCGGCAGTTGCCAAGATGAAATTGCGCGACCTTCCAGAGGATCTCCCGGGAAAATGGACGGAGATAGAGGAAGTTGCCGAGGAAACGTCGGCCGTTTTTGCCGAGTTGGATGGTGCCAAGAGAGAGCTCGCTGCAATGAAGAAGTTACGATGAGGAGCACATTCACCACCCGCGACGGCTCCGGATGGATGCCGGAATATCTCACCGCTATAGACGGCACGACCTGCATCGGCTGCGGCCGCTGTTTCAAGGTCTGCTCGCGCGAGGTCATGCACCTTCACGGCGTCGATGATGCGGGTGAAATCCTCGGCGTCTGTGACGCCGAGGACGACGACTTCGACGGCGAGCTCAATCGCATGATCATGGTCGTCGACCATGCTGGCCGCTGCATTGGCTGTGGAGCTTGCGCCCGCGTCTGCCCGAAGAACTGCCAGACCCATGTTGCGGCCGACAAGGTCGAAGCCTGATCTCAGGAGACAAACCAGGAGAACGGCGTTGCCCTTAAAAATCTTTTGTCGCGTCCTGGGGCTGGTCCTCTGCAGCAACGCTCAGATTGTCTACTTCGCTTCTCATTCCGTCAGCACAGTAGTCGTCACGACGCTGGCTTGTTCGTTGCTCCTTCAGTTGGCCTATTTCGCAAGCGTGCTCTTTCTGATCTGGCGGTCTGGCTGCATTAGCCGAGCTGGCCAAAGGGCTGAGCATTTCGACAGTTGCAAGGAAGTTGGATCCGAGCCGCCAGACCTTGATGACGTGACGAATGAATCCCCAGATTTGCTCCAGCGCGATCAAATGCTGGCCATATCGCTGCTGCTGCCTTGAGGCGCCATGACAAGGTCAGTGCTCAAGCTGGCGCCACTTTTGACCAACCATAAACATTGAGCAGATATTAGAAGGAATACTGTGCCTGAGAAGTCGGTGGTGCCCGCGATCCGGTCATTCTAGTTAATCCAGGAGATGCAGTTCTTGAATGCCATACGCATTGGGGTACGCGCGGGCCTACAACTCCTCTTACGAACGCACCGCCGAATTGCCTCGCTGGCTTCATCGCTACAATTGGCATCGCCCTCATGGCAGCCGTTGAGCAAATCGGTCAGCACCCGCAGCACGTGATCATCTGAAGGGCAGCCAAGCCATCCCGGGACCACCTCGACGACAGTGCCCACACGATCAGCATTCGATCATGGGAGACTGATTCGACATCTCTCGGGACTCCGCCCTTTCCGGCGACGAGCGAGCTCTTCCGGACTGCGATTCCGCGCCCGGCCAGTCGATGGCGAGAATTCCGACACTGGACGACCAGGCGATGCCGATCGCACCCATCCTCTGCCAACGACCGAGAGATAACTCCCGCGTGCTTGCCGTCGTCGGCCCGTCTGTCGGAAACGCGACGATATCAGCTCCGAGACACGAGTGTGGCGGAAGCGAATGGTGCCGTTTCCCAATGTTCTTCTCGTCGGCACGACAAATGCAGTGCTCTTGGCAGAGCGTCTGTAGCAGCGAGTGATGAGCGATCATCGCGCGCGCGCAAATGACGGAGGCTACGGCTGTCAGATACCAGGAGAGAACATGATGACACAAGTGCAGATAGCTGCGGCGCAGGGTGCAACAGCGCTCATCGTCCTTATGGGAGTGTGTGAGCAGGCTTTAGGAGAAGCTGCGACAGAAATCTACATGACTCGTTGAAAATGGAATGATCGTGAACTCTCAGAATATCGGCTTCATTCCGGCTGTCGAGGTGGCCGAACTGATCCGCACCAAGAAGATTTCGCCAGTTGAGTACATTCGCGCCCTCCTGGCCCGCATTGCCGAGCTGGAGCCCAAGGTAAACGCCTTCGCATACCTCGCCGCAGATCGCGTAATGAATGATGCCATGAAGGCGGAAGCTGCGTTGATGAGCGGTGTGCGAATTGGACGCTTGCACGGGGTGCCCGTCACGATCAAAGACCATTCGAACACCAAGGACATGCCGACACAGCACGGTAGCAAGATCTCGCCGAGAAGCTGATGCCCGATCATTGGCCGACGCATCCTTGGGACTGGATCACGTGGGCGGAGTTCTCTTACCCATTCAACATGTCTTGGAACCCTGCCGCAAGCGTACCATGCGGCTTTACTCCGGCGGGGCTGCCAGTCGGACTGCAGATCGTTGGCAAACGCTTTGACGATCTGGGCGTGTTGCAGGCTGCAGCGGCATTCGAAGAGATGCAGCCATGGGCTGACAAGCGCCCGCGGCTCTGATCAGACTTCTCAACTCGTAGAAATCTAGGACGAAAGCTCATCTTGGAACGAAGAAGCCCGATCGCCGCCAAAGCTTTGCGCGAGCTAGGTGTTTGATCCGGGTTCACATGACATTCTTAGGTCAAGAGGTGTGTTAGGGCTGCTCGTGTTGTTCCAATTTGGTGGCGGAATCCAGAGCTGGGCCCGATTGCGTGATACGGTTTGGCCGATCGAGCTTAGTGAAACTCACATAGGGTCGCCGCTTGGAACGGCTGCACCAATATCCGGCTGCAGGCGGCAGGCGCCCAGAAGGCGAGATCTCGGTTCGCCTCCTGGATCCGCCGAGGCTGGCCAGGCCTCGAGGGATGGTGCGTCGGTGTGGTCTCGTCTGATAGCTTTCATGATCGCACCCTCGATGACGCCTGCGGTCACGTATTTTCACGGAGCCACGAGCTTAGGGCGAAGATCGTTGTCTCTTTGAGGCGCCTCTGATTGCGCATTGCGCGTTAATGAAACCAGCGGGTCAGCGCTGAACCCTGTTGATTGCACGCAGCCACAGCCAGGCCAACTCGATCATCGTCGTTCAGCAGTCGGGGTTTGCCGGCCCTCGAGAGAGCTTGAGGAATGGTTCGAGGCAGAGCCTTGGCGAACGTCACGAGAGTTGCTTAAACGCTTGCAGGTCAAATATCCCGGCGTGTATCCCGACAGCCTCATTCGAACCGTGCAGCGTCGAATGAAAATCTGGCGCAGTACGCAAGCCAATGCGTTGGTGTTCGGGCCATTCGCCGATACCGCCCGGACGGAAATTGTAGAGGTCGTGCGGTGAGATCATCCCCGAGCAAGACGGGATGGGCAGAGGCTAAATCTCGGGGAGAATCAGTGAGGCAATCGAGAACATCCGAGTGAGGCAACGGCATTGTTCTTTGGGAACACTCTTGGGCGAGGCAATACGAATCTCATCCTGATCGCCGCGCCGCACCGTGGCCGCGGCTCTCAAAGCCCGACCGAGAAAAACCTAAAGACGCCGGCGGAGGCGCTTGACGAGTTGCCGTCGTGAGTGAACACAATTGGTGTTGCGACGACCGCTTGAATCCGCCCTATACGCTTGTGGGGCCTATTCCGAACTTCTGCATGTTCACGGTATCCAGGCGAGCATGAGCCGGTCGGCAACCGTTACGACAACGCGAAGGCGGAGAGCTTCATGAAAACCCTGAAGCAGGAAGAGGTGTGGGGCCTCGCCTAGTCACTTGCGTTCATGTGTCCTCTCCTTTCGCGTCAATTGCGACGGAGAGAGCCTAAGCTATGCCGATCCAGCTACCGCTATGTTGAGGAAAGTGTTGGTAAAAACTTGCTCACTCGGCATAGTTCGGTGATCGGCATAATGCAGAGCGTTTTTAGCTTGGCGTCGCGCTGCAAGGCGGGTGGCGAGAGCGCGCTGCGGTGGATCGCGACGGTGAGCTAAAAACGTGTTGGACTAAGCCGCCGGCACGGGTGGCCGCTATGGGTTTTCAATTAGGGCCGCACCCATCAACAGGCATCTCTTGGTGGTGCGGACGCGGCGATTGAGGCGTGGGGTGCGCCGAAAGCGGCACGGATATCGGTTCCGGCATGTGAGGATCGGCGCCGCGGCCTGCCTGGGACAGCTTGCCGGTGATGACGGCGCACACTTTTGCGGGGCCGGCTCAGTTTGGCTTCCGAGCAGGCCGGCGCGATGCTGATGACAACGAAGGCGACGCCCCTGCTTCATGACGTATCTTGGTATGGCGGGCGTCCGGTGACGCCGTCGAATGTTTCGATGATGATCATCTGCCCGCGATGGCACGCCGGGCATTGCCTGAGGGAATGCCCCGTAAGGTCCTCGTAGCGGTCGCGATAGTCCTTTGCGGATCGGCTGTCCGACGGCTCTGGAACTGGCATGCCGAGCAGGTCACGACAGCAGGCGAGCTTTTGCGCGCGATAGCGATTGCCGAGGAAGCCGTAATAGCGGATGCGATGGAAGCCCTCGGGCAGGACGTGTAGCAGGAAGCGGCGAATGAACTCGTCGGCCGCGACGGTCATGACCTTCTGCCGACTGCCGTGCCGATAGTCCTTCCAGCGGAAGGCGACTTTGCCGTCCTCGATGGCGACGAGGCGATTGTTGGAAATGGCGACGCGGTGGGTATAGCGGCCGACGTAGTCGAGGACCCGTTCGGGACCGGCGAAGGGTGGCTTGGCATAGATGACCCATTCGGCCTTCCGTAGCGGTGCCAGATAGCGCCGGAACGCATCGCGCTCGCTCAGGGCCTGCAAGTCAGAGAAGAACTTCAACTGGCCGGCGTCGAAGGCTTTCTCCAGATGCTCCGGGAACAATCGTCGGAACAGGCGTGAGAGCACCCGGACCGGCAGAAAGAAGCCGGGCTTGCAGGCGATCCATCGATCGCCGTCGGCAGAAAGGCCGCCGCCTGGGACCACGCAATGCAGATGCGGATGATGGAGCAGGTTCTGGCCCCAGCTGTGCAGCACGGCGAAGAAGCCGATCTCGGCGCCCAGGTGCTTGGGGTCGGCAGCGATGGTGCGCATGGTCTCGGCGGTGGCGCGGAAGAGAAGACTGTAGACGAGTGCCTTGTTCTGAAAGGCAATGGCGGCAACGGGCTCCGGCAGCGTGAAGACGACGTGGAAGTATTGCGTGTCGAGAAGCTCGGCGCGACGATCCTCCAGCCATTGCGCGCGGGCCAGCGACTGGCAGCGGGGGCAATGACGATCGCGGCAGCTGTTGAACGCAATGCGGCTATGGCCGCAGTGATCGCACGCTTCGACGTGCCCGCCGAGCGCGGCGGTCCGGCACAGTTCGATCGCCGTCATGACGCGGCGCTGGGCGGTCGACAGCGACGCGTCATGCTGCTCGCGATAGGCTTCTCCGTAGCAGCGGAAGATATCCGCCACTTCCGGCCCCGAGCGGGCCATCGGCGCGAGCTCAGAAGTACTGAGGCTTGGCGGGTGGCGGCAGGATGGGCGCCGGACGCGGCAAGAGCTCAAAAGGGCTCGATGTGGCGCAGACCTTGTTGGTGGCAATCCGCAGGTAATGGGCGGTGGTCGCGAGGCTGCGGTGACCGAGCAAGAGTTGAATGGTGCGCACGTCGGCGCCGGCTTCCAACAGATGGACGGCGAAGGCGTGCCTCAGACTGTGGGGCGTGACCGGTTTGGACAAGCCGGAGCGGTCGCGCGCTTTCGCGCAGGCGTGTCCCACGGCATCCCTGGTGATCGGCTGGTCGGCATGATCGCCGGGGAAGAGCCACGCCTTTGGCCGGCGCGCCTTCCAATAGTTACGCAGGATCTCCAGCAGCTTGGGCGACAGCATCACGTAGCGGTCCTTCTGGCCTTTGCCCTGCTCGACGCGAATGACCATTCTCTGGCTGTCGATGCCCGTGGGCTTCAGCCGAACCGCTTCCGAGATGCGCAAGCCGGCGGCATAGCAAGTGGTCAGGATGGCGTGGTGTTTGACGTCGAGGACGCAACCGAGGAACCGCTGAACCTCCTCGGGACTGAGGATGATCGGCAGCTTCTGCGGCTTCTTGGGAAGCGGCAGGACCTCTTCAGGCGCCCAGTCCCCTCGAGCGTCACCTTGTAGAGAAAGCGCAGCGCCGCAATGGCGATGTGGATCGAGCCGGGCGCCAGCTTCTTCTCGTTGGTCAGATAGATCTGATAGGTCCGAATGTCCTCCCGCCCGAGCAAATCCGGCGACTTGCTAAAGTAGCGGGCGAATAGCGAGACCTGTTGCAGATACGACAGCTGGGTGTTGAGCGCGAAGTTGCGCACCTGCATGTCCTCGCTCATGCGCTGGCGAAGTTGGGTCATGACAAGCTCCTTTGTCCGATGGAATGGGCTGCAAGCAGCCACTCCATGCTGACGCAGTCGGAGCTTGTTGTGGACACATGACCAGCGCGACAGACGACGCCATCAAGACCACGCCGTCGGCACACACCCTCCTTGCCGCTCCGCAATCGCGGAGCGGGTTAGTCCAAACCTGCTTATGCGGCGCGCGGCATATCCGTTCATCGCGGCCTGTCCGATCGATCGGTCTCGCGGCAGGGCCGCATGGTCAAGCGGCTGCTGCCCGCCCTCGGTGAGGATCCGCGTGTCTATAGCGCCGCCACGATCCGCGCCGTGTTCCGCGCCGAAGCGCGATCTGATGCGCCGGGTGATCGAACGGTTGCTCCTGCAGCCAGCGCAAATAGCGCATCGTCCAGCCCTTCTTGCGGGGATAGATACGCCCGTGCTTGAGCATGAAGGCGCTCACATGCTGCCGATGGACGCGAAGCGTCTCGACCGCGGCCGCCCGGGCGCGGACGAGATCCCGCATGGCTTCGTGACCTTCATCAGGAACCCAAACCGCGGTCAGTTCGCCGGCGCGCAGCAGTCGAGCCAACGCAAGAGAATCCCGGCGGTTCGTCTTCACCCGATCGCCGGGCTTCCTTGGGATCAGCGATGGGGCGACCACCATGCATTCGTGGCCGAGCGATCGGATCAACCGATAGAGACCGTAGCCGGTCGGGCCGGCCTCGTAGCAGAAATACACCCGATCGAACTTGGCGGCGATCCGCCGGATAACTCGGCGCATGCTCTCTTCCAACGCGTCGACCTCGCCGAAGAAGCGAACCTCTCCCTCCCGGCCAGCGTCCGCAATCGCGATGGCGTTCCTCAGCTTCGCGACATCGATTCCGACAAATGCTTCCCTATAATCTGCCACGGCTCGTCCTCCTGTGATGAGGATCGGCTCGGCCCGCCCGAGCAACCCTCGGACGCGCAGTGTAGGGCGAGCCACCTCACCGACAGAGGCGGACATACGGTCTTACCGTCAAGCGCGGCAGTGACGGCCTCTACAATCCGCAAGGGCGCCACTCGATGCTGGGGCTACCTCAGCCCTATTGAGTTCGAGGAAACGGCGATGTTAGCTTAATGCCTGTCCACCGAACGGATCATCGCGAATTAGCTTGCCTTAGTGCACGGTTGTCTTAAAGGCCACAATTCCCCAAGCTTCGCTGCGGCAGCCAGAACGGAGGACGCGACGCTACCGTGCTGTTCCTCAGTAAGGCGTGAACTGGGCCCGGCGACACTGACAGTACCTACCGCTGGGCCACCTATCAAAGTGATCGGAGCTGCGATGGCCACCACACCCGGTTCTGTTTGCCCGTCAGAAATAGCCCAGCCGCGTTTTCGGGTCAGTTTTAGTTCCTCTATGAAATCTTCCACCGACGAAATCGTCCCGTCTTGCCCGTCATCAGCGCTTTTGATCACGATGCGAAGCGCATCTTTCGGGAGCAACTTGGACAGGTATGCCTTGCCGTTGGCTGTGCTCCCGAGACGCACCTTTGCCACCATCTCCGGCTGATACTTCAGGCCGCTTTTTGCGCCTTGGACCTGCGCTATCCATGTCAATGTCTCGCCTTGGATGACCGCCATCCGAACCAACTCTGCGCTCGCGGCTGCAAGCTCCTCGAGCACAGGCTGGCATACGTCCGTCAGGTGTGTCGCGCTGAGAAAACGTTGCCCCAATATTGCGAGACGTAGCGAAAGTTTGTAAAATCCGGTAACTTGTTCTTGTTCTACCCAACCGATCTCGCATAAGACGTTCAGCATGCGGTGGGCGGCACTTTTCTGCAGCCCCAGCTGCTCGGCAATTTCGCCCAGCCGCATGGCCGCCGCTTCGTTAGCGAGTAACGAGACGACGGCGAAGCAGCGCTCGACCAGAGAGTTGACAACGCGCACCTCGAATTCCTCCTTCCATTAAGAATATGATTGTCCCATCGGCTAAAGGTTCCCACCTAGCGTAAGAGTCCGGGTGGGATTTCCGTTAAGCGCACAGGAATATCATTCACCGTTTCGCTGACCGATCGCCAGCGCCTGACAGCACTGATCAGAGATCGCAATGCGCCGCAGGAGTACATGCGCGGCTGTTGAGCTCCGACGGCTTGGGCCACCGTCGAAATTATGCGGTAAACCGGCAAGTCGAAGGCCTGTGTGTGGCGCTGGCAGGAGGCTTCGAGGGACTGTGCGCGAGAAGACGCGGCCCTCGCGCATTCCGCCGCTCGGACCGGAAGGGGCCGAGCGTCGCTGACGTTGCGACACCCGCCGGGCGAGACGACGCACTGGACTGCCGACATGATGGCGCAAGCGGCGAAGTCAGCCTCAGCGCGGTGCGTCCCATCTAGAAGGCATACGGGCTGCAGCCGAATCGCTGGCGGCAGTGCAAGCTCTCCACCCATCCGCACTTCGTCGACAAACTGCGCGACGTCGTCGGCCTCTACGCCGACCTGCCGGCGAATCCCATCGTGCTTTCTGTCGACGAGAAAAGCCAAATCAAGGCGCTCGACCGCACCCAGCCCGCCTTGCCCGTGAACAAGGGGCGGCTCGCCACCATGACCCACGACTACAAGCGCAACGGCACGACCACGCTTGTTGCTGCTCTCAATGTGCTCGACGGCGCCATCATCGGTCGCAACATGCAGCGCCATCGCCACCAGAAGTTCATCCGCTTTCTCAACGCCGTTGACGCCGAGGTGCCGATCGACAAGGCCGTCCACGTCGTCCTCGACGATGACGCCGCCCATAAGCACCACAAGGTGCGTGCCTGGCTCAACCGCCATCAGCGCTTCACCATCCACTTCACCCCGACCTCGTTTTCCTGGCTCAACGCCGTCGAGGGCTTCTTCGCCAAACTGTCGAAGCGTCGCCTCAAGCGGGGCGTGCTCCATTCCGTCGTCGACCTGCAGGCCGCCATCAATCGCTACATCGCCGAGCACAACCGGCCACCCAAGCCCTTAGGGCCGCCGATCCCAACGAAATCATCGCTGCGGTCGAAACCAAGCGTTAGATTCCATCGATTAGAGCGGTCAAGTTGGCCCTACTGTGAGTAGACGGTGTGCAACTTTGGTCGACCCCGATGCGTACATCGGAGTTTTTTGACCGAATGAAGCGCTCCAGGTCGAAGCTCAGCCAGTAGACGACGCCTTCAATTTCCCCCAATTCTCAGCCTTGATCCGGTACAGTACTTGACGCTGCAACGGGTCATCGCCGGCCATGAGGGGGTGGTCGAAATCATCTTTTGGGTTGTGGGTCATTCCCAGCCGCTCCATAACGCGTCTGGAGTCCAAATTCGCAACTGCAGCGTTAGCGACAATTTCGTTCAATCGAAGATGTCCAAATCCAAATGCAAGCGCAGCCGATGCTGCTTCAGTGGCGTAACCTCGGCCCCAATGGGCCGAAGCGAGCCGCCACTCAATGTCAACCGCCGGCGTGAAATGCGCTTGATATGGCACTTTGACAAGACCACAGAAGCCAATCAGTTTAGCCGCACCAGATAGCTCCAGTGCCCAAAGGCCATACCCGTGCTTATTGAAGTGCTCGCGTTGGCCCGCAATCCAAGCTGCCAGAACACGCCGATCCGCAAGTTTTGCGACATACCTAGCCACTCTGGGATCATTGTTGATACGTGCCAATGGCTGTAGATCTTCGGGATTCCATTCGCGTAATACGAGGCGTTTCGTTGTTAGGTTCATTCGTAGTTCCCCCGTCCGCCAGAGATGTCAAACACTGTGCTCGTCCAGAAGCTGGATTCGTTGGTGCGAGCCAAGGCACAATAGAAGCGATTTCTTCTGGTCTGCAGACGCGCCTCATCGGGTAGAGTCCTCAAAAAGTTCAGGTTCTTCCGGCGTCTCTGTTCCGACAAGCTCATCCCTCAACATCCGTGTAATGGAGTTTACGAGTATTCCTATTCTTCAGTTCCCGTCCTATAGTCTTGCTAAGCCCTACAAGGCCGATCAGGATGTCGATGTTTCCCGGCGTCTCAATTATTTGCGCCAACACATTTTAACTAAGTTAGGACCTGTCACATCACGGCTCGTGCTCAGATCACCCCTTGAGCATCAGTGAGGTCCAAGTCGCAAAGTTCTACTTGGGTCGCATCGCTTCAAGAGTCTCGAGCTAGCGAAGTCGCAGGGACCCGAACCGCTCCAGTAGAAATTAGGGATTTAATGTCATCTGCGCCGACGCCTGCTTCGCGGAGAACCTCGATCGAGTGCTCTCCCAACGCAGGCGCCGGACGATCGAAGACGAGAGGAGAATCTGTAAATTTCACCGGCTCAACGGCCACCCGGTAGCTGCCGCCATAAGTGTGGTTGACCTCACGAATGAGGTCGCGGGCGACGTCAGGATCGGCAAGCGCTTGGCCAACGCTTCGGACAGGAGCTAACAAAGCGCCCGTCGGTGAAAGACCTGAAATTACCTCATCAGTAGTTAGCTGACGGATCTCATTTGACAGGCATGCCGCGATTTGATCACGGTTGGTCAAGGCACCTTTGCCTTCGAGCAACGGCACGATTTGATCTGCTACTCCCAGCGCCACCGCTATGTCTGGCAAAGATGCCGCATGTGCTACAAGGGCCACCGCACCGTCAACAGTTGCGTAAATACCATAAGGCGCCCCGTTGCAGACGTGGCTGATGGCATGCCGAGCTCTTGTTGGCGGTGTCTGCGCGTTTAGAAAATAGGTGGACTCCGATGCCAACAAGTGTAACGCGCACGAGATCATGTCGACACGGACCCACTGTCCACGGCCTGTTTGATCACGGTGCCTTAGAGCCGCCTGTATACCGATCACGGCTTGCGATGCGGTGTACGTATCCACGACATAGGCGCCCGCCGGGATGGGTGGACCGCCCGCCGGTCCGCCGAGGCTTGCGATGCCCGAAAGAGCTTGAATGATCAAGTCTTGACCCGGCTTGTTTTTGCTAGGCCCAGCAGGATCGTATGCAGCTATAGAGCAATAAATTAAGCCAGGGTGCTCGGAGATAATTTCTTTGTTACCGAGACCCATTCGCTCCAAAACGCCTGGCCTAAAATTTTCTAGGATCACGTCCGCCGGCGAGATCAGCTTTCGGATGACAGACCGTGCTTCCGGCCTCTTGAGGTCAATGGACAGCGACCGCTGGTTTCGATTCATGCCTAAAAAATAGGGACTCGGGGCGTCATCGGGAGCTGTGGACTCCTTGATCCCGCTGCGCTGAAAATCACCCGTTGGCGCCTCAATCTTGATAACTTCTGCGCCCAGCGAGCCCAGGTACTGCGCGGCAATTGGGCCAGCGGCATAGTGCGTAAATGCCAAGACTCGAATGCCGCTTAACGGATGTATATCGGTACGTGCTTCCAACTTGCTGGTCGCGTCGGGGTTTTTCACCATTTCTAGCCTCTATTTTTCATACGCGCGAAAAAGTTCCGGGATGTATCATCCGGCTTTGAAAACAGCTGCGCTTGATCGGAACCGTCAACGTCCTCACGCCGTCGTGCTGGACATATATACATAAGACGTGAAGTTATCATTATAAAGAGTTCGTAAAAGTAATGTGACGAATTTTGGACAAACAGTGTTGTCTATGTAACCAAGTATATGCCATTCTATTATGCGTCGAAATATTTTGTAAACAAACTAAACAAATAGACGTCTTTTTTTTACCCGTGTCCGGTTGACTCGCTTAACTTTTGCGAAATGATGGGCCTCTTCCCGGAGGCAGCCGGCTCAATCTTCTCAGACAAATAGGATGAGAGGTCACGGACGCATGCTACTACCTGCGATGAGCGCTCGGACGACCGCCATTTATGAACCTACTAGACGTCGGAGGCAAATGTGAGCAACTCGTTTAAGGCATCGGAACATCTCCTCAAGAGGGCGAGAGCTGTGATCCCGGGAGGGGTTTCGAGCGGAAATCGAGCGAATTGGACCCCGTTCCCTCTTTACTACGCTAAAGGCGATGGTGCTCGAGTGTGGGATGTGGATGGTAACGAATACATCGATTACGTACTCGGCAGAGGGCCACTAATCCTTGGACATGGAGACCCCGAAGTCATAGACGCCATATGTCAGCAACTTAAGGTTGGTCAATTTTTCGCAGGCCAGATACAGGCAGAGGCAGAACTTGCAGAATTAATTTGCTCTCTTGTGAGCAACGTCGAAATGGTCAGGTTCTGCAATTCCGGTTCGGAGGCGATCCATGCCAGTGTTCGGCTAGCTCGATCGGCGACTGGTCGGGAGAAAATCATCAGATTTACCGGCCACTATCACGGATGGTACGATGGCATTTCGTGGGGGTTTCTGGGTGCTAATACCAGTCACAGTGGTTTATCCTTTCCAGCCCCGTCGTCTCTCGGACAGCCCTCCTCGGATGCCTCCAATATAGTGACCGCTGAATGGAATGACCCGGAAGCGGTCGAAGGCGCCTTTGACAAATTCCGTGGGGAGATCGCAGCGGTCATCACCGAGCCGATCATGTTTAATAGTTTCTGGAGCAATGTCCGACCCATCAAGGGGTTTCTGAAGTTCCTTCGAGAACAATGCGATGCGAACGGCGCGCTGTTGATTTTTGATGAGGTTCAAACGGGCTTCCGGACTTCGCTCGGAGGAGCTGCAGAGTACTTCGGCGTCGCCGCGGATCTAAGCACGTTCGCAAAGGCTCTAAGTGGAAGTGTTTGCCTAGCTGCTTTTGCTGGGCGCCGGGATGTTATGAACCGGCTTGTTGTGACTAATACGGTACACACCGGAACTTATAATGCTTACCCACCCGCCATCGTGGGTACACTTAAGCATTTAACCCTCTTGGCAGCAAGTTCCGGCGCAAAACTTCGACTTGTCCATCAACGTGCAGCATTGCTCGAGCGGGGTCTTCGAGACCTAGCAAAGCAAACTCAGCTGCCTTTAGTTATTCGGGCGAGCCCCGGCGCAGTCACGACAGCCTTCAGAGTCGCGCCTACGCAGGTCCTAAATCATCGGTCGGCGGCCGAAGGCCTCGATTTTAACCTTCAGGCCGCGTGGCACCTCGCCTTGCAGAATAGAGGTGTCCGGATCACCCCAGAAGGCCTCTGGTATGTATCGGCCGCGCATTCCGCCAAAGATATAGCATTCACTCTGGATGCTGCGGGGGATGCGCTTCAAAACCTCTCGTCACGGTAGTGTAAACAGATGCAACTGTGCGTGCAAGGTCCAATATTGTCGCTCGGATTGCTTCTCCACGCCGCTGAAATTGCATGGGATAACTTGCTGCAAAGCATTCCGCGCACTTCGCTACGGCGCCATTTCATCATACTCGCCCAGAACGCATTGAGCGCCCCGCAGAGCAACATCCAATCCGCTTGCTTTCCTGGGCTCGCTCAGCTTTGGCGTCAGCCCCAGGATCGGCTCCACCGCCTTGGAGTTTCTGAACCCACGATGTCGATTGTGCGGTATAGGCGAGCGCACGAGGCGGACGGCACTCGCCATCAAACGCTGACAAGTCGCATCGTCCCCTGACGATCGCTAAGGCGACGGGTTAACTTCGTCGGGCTCGCAAGGGTTCTGTTGCAAACGTCTCGGAAAGATCATTTTCTGCATGACGCTTGCTCTTTTTTCCGGGAGTTTGTCATGTTCAAAGGCCGCCATTTTGATCGATCCGTGATCCTGCTGTGCGTTCGCTGTTATCTGTCTACAAGCTCAGCCTGCGCGATCTGGAAGAGATGATGGCCGAGCGTGGCCTGAGCGTCGACCATTAGACTGGGCGTCACTGGAAAATGGCACATTAGACCTACATCGAGGCCAATGGATGTATTTTCGTCGCGCCATCGACAGCCTCGGCGAGACTATCGACCTGCTCGTGAATAGGAAGGGAAATACTAAACAATCATCAATAAAAGGTCATAAAATAATAGAAAATTGCATAAAACTGGATTGCCCTACAATCGCCGTGAGTTCGGGATAATCATAGTTTATGTTTATAGTGTGGACGTAGAAATGGTAAAAAAAATCGTTCGTTCGCAGGCGGGTGGAGGAAATCGGCCGGGCGATGGAACTCATCTGGGGCGAAGGCATGCTTTCGCAGAGCCCCGGAGAAGATCGCGCAGATATTGGAAGGCATCGACCTTTCTGGCTACCGCGTGCTCGATGCCGTTGAGCTTGCATGACTCGATCAGCAAAGCGATCGTTCAAGGGCATTGATGACGGGACGCGTTGCGTTCGGCCAGTGCCTTGTAGCCCGCGTATCCGTCGGCCTGCAGGGTTCTGACAAAGCCCTGAAGATGCCGGATCGGCTGCTCGGCCTTCCGGTCCGGAGCGTAGAGATAGGCGACGCCGGGTAGGTCCATTCCGCCCCGAGGTCGGTCGTCTCGGACATAGGCGAACAACTGCCCGCACGTCCGCGAAGAGCTTGTCTGATGCCTTCAGCCGCTCGAACAGCCGCTCATGCACAGGGCGAAGCAGGAAAGCTGCCTTGGCCACCCAGTCGGCGAGTGTCGAACGGTCGAGATTCATGCCCTGGCGGGCGTAGATCTGGGCCTGACGATATAGGGGAAGGTGGTCGGCATACTTCGACACCAGCATATGAGAAGCCTTCCGCCTCTACCTGCTCGGCTTCCTCCAGCCCCAAAAGCAGTTGGTCCTCAGGCAGGCTCTCCTGTAGCGCGACGATCTGGATGAGAAGCGCATTGCCTCGTCAAAAATGTTCCTGAATGTTCAACCGTTGCCTCACATAAGTTGCTCTCTACCGAGGGGTGATGAGCAGGGGCAACTATGGGACGGCTGAGGATGGCCACAAGGAAAGAACTGACGGCGGCGGTTTCAGAGCGCTATCGTGCTGCGACGCGAGCGGAGAAGGCGAGAATTTTGGATGAGTTTGTCGTCGTCACGGGCTTCACCGCAAGCACGCGATGCGGCTGCTACGACGCGGCGAGGGGCCATTTGCAGGCCGGCGAGCGCGGCCGCGGATTTATGATGAAGCGAAACGCAATGCGCTAATATTGCTCTGGGAGGCGTCTGACCGCGTCTGCGCAAACGGCTGAAGGCGTTGCTGCCCGTCCTTCTCGACGCGATGGAACGGCACGGTCATTTTGACCTGGCGCCCGAAATCCGGGGCAAATTGATGGCGATGAGCGCAGCCACGATCGACAGGACGCTGGGACCGATCCGAGAAGGCTTGGGACTGCAGCGCACGCCCTGCGACCGAGCATTCCCATTAGAACATCGGCGGATTGCGACGATCCAGCGCGAGGCTTCGTTGAGGCGGACCTCGTTGCCCATAGCGGCCCCTGGGCTCGCGGCAGTTTCATCCAAACCCTCGTGCTCACCGACATCGCGACCGGCTGGACGGAATGTGCGCCGCTGCTGGTTCGCGAACAGACGCTGTTGAGCACGGTGCTCCCAGAATAGCGCAGCAACTGCCCTTCGCGCTTCTCGGCCTGGATACGGACAACGGCACCGTTTTCATAAACGAGACGTTGAAGGCCTATTGCGCCGCCGCAAACATCGTCTTCACGCGTTGCCGCCCCTACCGCAAGAATGACCAGGCCTTTGTCGAGCAGAAGAATGGCGCCGTGGTGCGTAGGATGGTCGGATATCGTCGGTTCGAGGGGCTCGAGGCCGTCACGCTGTTGGCGAAGCTCTACCGATCAGCGCGGCTGTTCGTTAACTTCTTTCAACCGTCGTTCAAATTGATCGCAAAGCAGCGCGACGGCGCACGTGTGCGCAAGACGTACAGTCCGCCGGCTACGCCGCATCAGCGTCTGGTTGCCGACCTCGCACTTCAGATGCAGTCCGCTCCCGTCTGCAGGAAATCTACGCCGGACTCGTTCTCCTGCTGTTGCGCGATATCCGCGCCATGCAGGAGCGGCTCGCTGCGCATGCCGATACTTCGCCGGCCGTGCGCCCTGACGGGGTAGCTCAGCCGATCGACCTTTTCCTGGCGACTTTGCGGACTGCCTGGAAGGACGGTGCTCTCCGGCCGACGGATCGCCCGATTATGAACGCCAAAAGAGGCCGACGTCGTCCCGACCCTCTCGTCAAGGCGACTGCGGACTTAGAAATTGGTTCGAAGCCGAACCATAGCGGACCGGCAGCGAACTACTGTCACGACTGCAGGCCGAGTATCCCGGCGATTACCCGGACAAACTGCTTCGAACGCTTCAGCACCGGCTAAAGGTCTGGCGCAGCGAACAGGCGGACGCGTTGCTGTTTGGCCGCTTGAACAAGGAGCAGCCGATCCTGGAGTGCGTTTTTCGGTAATTCCCGGACACCCTTTTCGCTAAATCCCGGACAGTGATTTCGGTAATTCGCGGACAGCGTTTCCGTTAAATCCCGGACAGTTTTCGGGAGCGGATTTAACGGTCGGTTCTCGGCTGCGCCGTTCTGGCAGTTTGGCCTCTCNTAAATCCCGGACAGTTTTCGGGAGCGGATTTAACGGTCGGTTCTCGGCTGCGCCGTTCTGGCAGTTTGGCCTCTCACGATGACGTTGAGAGGGGCCATGCCGAGACGGAAGCAAGCGAGACGAACGAGTGTGAGGGATATCCAAGCGATCTTGCGCCTGACCCATGAGCAGGGTCTTTCGGTGCGTGAGGTGTCAGAACGGCTGAAGATCAGCAAGACGACGGTATCGACCTATTTGCTGCGGGCGCGGGAGGCCGGGCTGGCATGCTGGCCGCTGCCGCCCGGCCACGACGAGGCGACGCTTNAGCGGCTGCTGTTTGGCCGTGCCGGTCGTCCGCCGCAAGACCTGAGCGAACCGGACTTTGCGCTGATCGCCAGGGAGTTAAAGCGCAAGGGGGTGACGCTGACGCTGTTGTGGCAGGAGTATCGCGCCGCCCATCCCGACGGCTACGGCTACACCTGTTATGTTGCGGCCAAATTTATGTTGCGGAAGTCCTTTTATTTCTCAGGCGTTTGGCCGTCGTTGGGTTCTTGACGCAACATAACTTAATGGCTGGCTAGCAAGCCTTTTCCAATGGAGGTTTGCTATGGATCAGACGACTGATGCCGGCCACTCGTCGGGCCACCACAATGATGGCGCGCCGTTTGCCGAAGAGCGGAATCGTTACCTTCGCCACTGCGCGGAACGCGGCACCACTCCCTTTTCTCTCAGAACCAAGCGCAGCGAGCTGTTGTGGATTGCCACGCGTCTCGGCCCGGATGCTTCTTCCAAAGGCATCGACATCGAGGCACTTCGACGGATCGCCATTGAGAGGCAACAGGCCCACGGAGCCGTCACCGCGGCGCGAAGAGTGGTCGATATCGGACGACCTTGGCTTCGATTTCTCGGTTGGTGGCGTGAACCGAGTGCCAGATTCGTATATCAGAGCCAACTCGACGAGTATGTGAGGTGGATGCGCGATGAGCGCGGCTTCACAGCGTCCACGCTCGAGCAATGGACGCGTGTGATCGGCAGGTTCCTGCGCTGGTGCGACCAGACAGATCGGCAACTCGGGGATCTTCAGGCCGCAGACATCGACGCTTATTTCGTTACCAAGGCAACGGGACGATGGTCCCGCGTCTCGGTCGCCAACACGGCTTCGGCTCTGCGCGGATTTCTGCGCTACGCAGGAAAGCGGGGAATGTGCGCCGAAAGCCTGGCGGGATCGATTTGCCGTCCCCGGCTATACCGACAGGAATCTCTGCCGTACGCCCCGGACTGGTCAGACGTGCAACGCATGTTGGCCGATGCTGAGACCGACAAGCCGCGGGACATCCGCGATCGTGCAATCCTGCTGCTGCTTGCGGTCTATGGAATGCGCAGTGGGGAAGTAGTGGCATTGCGCCTCGATCAGATCGACTGGGCCGGTCGGACGCTACGGCTTTTCCGTCTGAAGCGCCGCCAGCCACAAATGTATCCGCTCGTCTCGTCTGTTAGGCGCTCGCCCGCTACATTGACACGATACGGCCGTCGTCGGCGTGCCCGGAAGTCTTCCTCTGTATGCAAGCGCCCCGCCGACCGTTGAAGGCGGGGAGCATCTATGATGTCGCGAACCGCAGATTTGTCGCGCTCGGGATCGAAGCGGCCCATCGCGGGGGGCACGCGCTGCGCCATGCCTGCGCCTCTCGGCTTCTTGCCGAAGGTCTGTCGATAAAGGAGATCGGGGACCATTTGGGGCACCGTAGCGCGGCGACAACTAGCATCTACGCCAAGGTGAACTTGGCAGCTCTTCGCGAGGTTGGTGCATTCGACCTGGGAGCGCTGCAATGATGCTGACCGATGTCGTCGACGCTTATCTGACCAAGCAGCGGTCATTGGGCATGCGTTTCGAGTCCGCCGAGGTGCTGCTGCGCAGGTTCTGCCACGTAATGGGCAATCCCGAGATCGGCGAGATTACCCCAGAGACGGTAGCCGCGTTTCTCCAAGGCAGCGGCTCTCTCAGCGCCGCCTGGATGCTGCGCTACAAAGTCCTGAGCGGCTTTTACCGCTTCGCCGTCAGCCGCGGCCATGCGGCGTTCTCGCCACTGCCGACATCATTGCCGAAGCTGCCGCCGCAACAGACCCCGTACGTCTACTCCACCGAAGAGCTACGTCGACTGCTGGACGCGACCTCGATCCTGAAGGTTGGGCACAGTCCTCAGGTGCCGGCAATCTATCGTACCCTTCTCCTGCTGCTTTACGGTAGCGGTATGCGCATCGGCGAGGCGCTTCGCTTGGTCTTGCACGACGTGGACCTGACCGAGCAGATCATCACCGTCCGCGACACGAAGTTCTTCAAAACGCGTCTCGTGCCGATCGGACCAAAGCTCAACTGCGAGCTGGCTGCGCATATCGAACGCCGGCACCTTCTCCCTTTGCCGCGCGGGGAAGAATCCCCGTTGTTCACCACGCGCGATGGCCGGCCGTGGCACTATGTGCGGGTCATTTCCTGGTTCCAGCATGTCCGCCGAGCCGCCGGAATCAGTTGTCCTGTCGGAGAGCTTCGGCCACCACGACTGCACGATATTCGTCACACGGCCGCCGTGCATCGGGTGATTGCCTGGTATCGCTCCGGTCAAGACGTGCAACGGTTGCTCCCGCAACTCGCAACCTACCTTGGCCACATCGATATACGTTCAACGCAGCGCTATCTGCACATGACGCCCGATCTCCTCGATGCAGCCAGCCAGCGCTTTGCGCAATATGCAATGGGGGCCAACCATGAAGGATGAGAGCCTCCTTGGTCCGTGGATCCGTCGTTTCCTGTTGGAGCACCTGGTCGCCGAACGCAATCTTTCCCGCAACACCCAAGCCAGCTACCGCGACACGCTTGCACTGCTGCTGCCGTTTGCAAGCAAGCAGGGAGGTCGTGCAATCGATCGTATGACGGTGGAAGAGCTGACACCGGCGATCGTCCGCAAATTCCTGGACCATGTGGAACGTGATCGCCAATGCAGCGAAGCAACCCGTAACCAACGGCTTGCGACCATTCATTCGCTGGCACGCTTCATCGGCATGCGTTCGCCAGTCCACCTGGCCTGGTGTTCCGAGTTAAGGGCAGTACCATTCAAGAAGACGGCAAAGGCCGCGATCGGCTATCTCGAAAAGGCTGAGATGGATGCGCTCCTCGGTCAACCCGACAGGCGTACGAGTCTTGGGGCGCGCGACCATGCCCTGCTGCTATTCCTGTACAACAGCGGTGCGCGCGCCGATGAGGCAGCAAAGTTGACGGTCGGCAATCTTCAGCTGGGCGGGTCTCCGTCCGTGCGCCTTCATGGCAAGGGAAACAAGATCCGGACCTGCCCATTGTGGCCAGCGACGGCGCTATCGCTGGCTCGCCTCGTGACCGATCGGGATAGCAGCGATGCAGTCTTTCTGGGGCGGATGAAGGAACCTTTGACACGGTTCGGAATACACCGCGTCGTGACGCGATATGCAGCCATGGCGAGCAAAAACGTGCCGACCCTGGCCACGAAGCGCGTCAGCCCCCATACGATTCGGCACACGACAGCCGTCCACCTCCTGCGTGCCGGCGTCGATATCAACACGATCCGCGCCTGGCTCGGCCATGTGTCGTTGGACACCACGCACATCTACGCCGAGGTTGATCTGGAAATGAAGGCCAAGGCGTTGGCCAAGGTCGACATCAGCGGTTTGAAAGAGCCCCCGCGGCAGCGATCTCTGCCGTCATTGATGGCATTCCTGAGGGCCCTGTAGCGAACCACCGTCGCCGTTCTTGTTATGTGGCGGCTTGGGCCAAGGAAATCACCGAGATCCTTGGCTCATCCCCCTGCGGCCACAACATAAATTTGGCCGCAACATAACAAGTGATATGTTCAGCATAACACTTCACTTGGTTCTGCGAGCACTTCGCCGCTTTCGAGCGCCGGACGAGCGCCACATTCCGCAACCGGCATGCGGCGGNACACTTGGTTCTGCGAGCACTTCGCCGCTTTCGAGCGCCGGACGAGCGCCACATTCCGCAACCGGCATGCGGCGGGCGCGGTGATGCAGACGGACTATGCCGGGCAGACGGTGCCGGTGATGGATCCGGCGACCGGCGCCATTTACCCGGCGCAGATTTTTGTCGCGGTGCTGGGTGCCTCCAATCTGACCTTCGCCTTTGCCAGCTCCAGCCAAAAGCTGCCGGACTGGATCGAGGGCCAGGTGCGAGCGCTCGCCTTCTTCGGCGGTGTCACCAGAGCGATCGTATGCGACAACCTGAAGGCCGGTGTCGTCAAGGCGCTGTGGTTCGAGCCGACGCTGAACGCGACCTTTGCAGCCATGGCCGAGCATTACGATACCACCATCCTGCCGACCCGAAGCCGGAAGCCGCGCGACAAGGGCAAGGTCGAGGGCGCGGTGCTGATCGTCGAGCGTTGGATTCTGGCACGGCTCAGGAATAGATCCTTCTTCTCGATCGCCGAGCTTGATCGCCGAACTGCTCGAGGATCTGAACAACCGGCCGATGCGCCATGTCGGCCAAAGCCGCCGCGAACTGTTCGAGGAGATCGAGCGGGCCGCCTTGAAGCCGCTGCCGGCAGCACCGTTCGAATACGCCGAGTGGAAGTCGGCGAAGGTGCATCCTGACTACCATGTCGAAGTCGACAAGACCTTCTACTCGGTGCCGCACCGGCTGATCGGGCGCACCGTCGAGGTGCGGCTTACTCNTCGAGTGGTCGAGATCTTCCACGATCACCAGCGTGTCGCCAGCCATGTGCGTCGCTCACAGCGTTCCGGCCATGTCACCGTCAACGAACACATGCCCAAGGCGCACCAGCGCTACGCCAACACCACGCCGGCCAGCCTGATCAGCCGGGCGGCCGGGATCGGCCCCAACGCCGCCATTCTGGTCGAGCGCATGATGCGCGACCGACCGCATCCGGAACAGGGATATCGCTCGGCCATGGGCATCCTGTCGCTGGCGCCGCGCTATGGGCCGGAGCGTCTCAATGCCGCCTGCGAGCGGGCGCTGCTGATCAACGCGATCGCCTACTCCTCCGTCACCGCCATCCTCAAAGCCGGCCTCGACCGGGCCAGCTCCTCAGAACCGGCAAAGCCGACTCCCCAGCACGCCAACATCCGCGGCTCGACCTATTACCAGTGAAGGAAAGGAAGAAAGAATGCTGACGAACCCCACCCTCGACCAGATGCAATCCCTCGGTCTGGCCGGCATGGCTGCCGCCTGGCGCGAACTGGCCGAACGGAACAACGCCAACGAGCTCAGCCGNGCCATACGGGCCGACAAGCGCGTCCGGAACCGGCTCGCCTCAGCCAGGTTGCGCTTTCCCGAAGCCTGCATTGAGGACATCGACTTTGCCGCGCCGCGCGGGCTCGACCGGCGCAGCACCATGGCGCTCGCCCAGGGCGAATGGCTGAAGGCGCATGAGAACCTAATCTTCACCGGCCAGACCGGAACCGGCAAGTCGTGGCTGGCCTGCGCCTTCGGCCGGCAAGCGGCACGGCTCGATCATTCCGTGCTCTATGTGCGCGTGCCGCGCCTGTTCGAGGATTTGGCGCTCGCTCGTCTCGATGGCCGCTTCCCACGCCTCATTGACAAGCTCACCCGCGCGCAACTGCTCATCCTGGATGACTTCGGAACCCACTCCCTCACCGACCAACAGCGCTTCCATCTGTTCGAAATCGTCGAGGAACGCTATCGCCGCAAATCCACCCTGATCACCGCCCAGGTCCCGGTGGCCAGATGGCATGACTTGATCGCAGACCCAACCGTCGCCGACGCCATTCTCGATCGGATCGTGCACAACGCCCACCGCATCGTGCTCCATGGCGACAGCATGCGAAAGCAAAAGGCAGCGCCCCTCTTGACCGGCGCCGAAAACAGCGAAATCAATCATCCATGAACGCAACAAGGCAGCCGAGGACCGTCGCCGCCCCCGACATTAGCGAAATCGCTGTCCGGGAATTAGCGGAACCCCTGTCCGGCTTTTGCGAAATGCGCACCTGGAGATCGCAAGGCCACACTGAGGCACCTTGGCGCTCGCGAAGGAGGCCGGGCGCTGCGAAACCCCGGCCATCTCCGCGCCCGGCCTCCTTCGCTCCAAGCCGGGAGCAAAATGGATGAGGTAACGCTCGAGTCTCGGGGCACGTTACGGGAGGCAATCCGCGCTCTCAACTTGAATGTCGCGCTGCACTCTCCGCCCTTCGCCCGAAGCGATAGCGCTGCAACTCCTTGATATCTGGCGCAGCCTCTCATTCTCCGCACGCGCGGCCAGAAGCATGAAGCTTCGCCTGAAGCGCGTGAGGATCGTGGGGTAGGGCAGCGGCCGCGTGGGTCACGAAGCGAATTCGCCTAGGATTCCAGTGATTTGGCAATGATGCGGTGGTCAGCTCGCCGTCGTTGGAACACGCGTCCCGCGTGTCTCGTGCACCCGTCGTGCCAGTCGAAGCCTTCCAGGAGTGCCTGCAACTGTGCCGCCGTCAGTCGCACGACGCCATCGGTAATGCCGGCCAGCAGAACTTCGCCTCATCCAGCCGCTTGTATCTCACTTGGGAATGCAGACTCTACGAACGCAGTTACGCAATTAGTGCGGATCACGCATCCGTTTCCTCCTCTGTTCTCGCGGCTGCTGCCATGTGTCGGCAGGCGATACAATCGGCATGGCGAACGCCTTTTGCTGCAGGCCGACGATACTGCCGTGTGGTCTGTTCCCCCGAACGGACTGATCTTGCGAGCCCGGATCCAGAAGTTGTCATGGGGAATGGGCGGGCGCTCTTGCGTACTGTCGACTTGCTGGAGCTGGCCAGTCCTGAACATTTAGGAAATCGCCCTCGTCGTCAATGATTGCCTCGCGACTGTCGACAGCCCAATGAGTCCGGCTGCCTTGGAGGGTCAACACGAGGGCAGGTGTCGTGGCGAGCATCCCGGCCGCTCTCAGCACCCGCTCTGTTCCGTTTGTGGCCGGAGTCATCAGCACGTCTCCACCAAAGGTTTGCACATGCTCGGGAATGCGCAAGTCGCGATTAATCATTGTCAAGTCATTGATTCGCGCGAGAGGCTTGCCGAGGAAACGGCGCGAGGCATACCGGGCGGCTATAATGATGGCGATCGGTTTCGAGTTTCTGGGCATGTTCTCCCTCAGAATGCCGAAAGTTCAATAGACGAGATTGCGAAAATCCCTGACGCGATGGAACGTGATCAGGTTTGTATATTGGGGGTCGTGTGCTCCGTCGTCCCCTGATCGGCACAACACAAGAAGATCTTGGCCGTCAATCGCCATGCTCGCGTAGTTCCGAGCGTGCCGCTCCGTCTTTCCCGCAGCCACAAGTCCAGCAAAACACCAATCGATGCAGTTCTTTGAGAAGTTAAGCTGCAGTCTATGACGCTCATTATTTGGCAAATTGTGGCGCTCCTGCGATATGTGGGTGAGGCGCACCATTGAATCCGTTGCCTGAGAACTCAGCAACCAGAAGAGCCGGCTCTCGTCATCATAAAGCAAAAAGAACTTTAAATGACCGCCCGGAAATGGGACGAAAAGGGCCTTTTTACCCGATGGCACAGTCTCAAGTGCCGCAGTCAGATGACCATGACTGTCCTCGACAACTTTCACCAGAGCAGCATAGCCCGTCCCCCCCGTGTTCGTGCGCAAGAAGAGATGCAACGTGCGGTCATCCGGATCATGCCACAAATGTGCGGGATCGCGGAATCGGACTATGTTCGGTTCAAGCCAACCCATGGGCGCACACACTTGTCCCGGTCCGAGCTCGGCCGGGGCTCGGGCCGGCGTGCGATAGAACGGAATTCCAAAGAAATCCAAGTCACCGGAGGAGATTGTTTCGTTAAACGCAGGCGCGTCCGAGATGGACCAGTTGCTGGGATCCAGGAGATCGCAGTCGCTTTTCGCGCGCAAAACTCGCGGTGCCAAACCCGCTGTATTCCATCCCTCGATTGTGAGGTCGCGCCGCTCGTCCAAGGCGAGATAAACGTACCGATCAGAGTAATGCACGTTGCAGGACGACCCGTGCCACTTCATATTCGAAGTCAGAGTAGCCGGTACGCTCCAGGTCTCGCCTTCGTCGTCAGAGGCCGTGATCATGAGGTCTCCCGCATGGCCAAGGATGTAGAGCCGCCCGCCAGCTATAAACGGCCGAGCGTGCCAGAATGGAAACGTGTACCGCTCAGCCCAGACTGAGCCACCATTGTCGGACACGTATACCTTTCCCATTCCGAAGCGCGTGCCGCCGGCCCGAGATCCCTTCGGTCCGAGGAGGTGCCTAACACCGTCGCCGCCGAGATCAAACGTTGCTACGACTCTGCGGCTCGCCGTAACTACAATGCCTGGCGTATAGCAGAAGAGATCTTGTGGCCGCTCGGACCGATAGACGATGTCGAACTCGTCTGCCATCGCATGCATGCTCAGACTCCTACCATGATTCAGACTGCCCTGAAGCAAGCTGGTGCAAAATGATCCCAATTCGTGCAATGCGTATCATTGCTCACGTTGGCCTTAGGACATCTTGGCGGAATATGAGGCCGATGAAGCTCTCCTGCTCATCATAGACTGGGACCAGATCTATTCCGTACCGATGGAAAAGCTGCACGGCCTCATCGAGGGACGCATTTCCGGGAATCCAAGCGGTCGGATGGAGCATGTGCCGCTCAACCGGATCGCTAAGATCAGGAGCCGCTGCAGATTCGACTAAACGACTAATCGCTTCCCCAGTCAGGAGCCCGATGACCCTACCGCTATCACCGACGATAGCGGCGACACCAGTCCTTCGGGGGGCACCGCATATCGACAGGAGCGCTATCGACAAGGGCGTGTTCGGCCTGAGTATTGGAATTGAATCCAATGGCCACATCACCTCACGTACTGTCAACAGCCCCCGTCCCAGGCTACCCGCGGGATGAAGGCGCGCGAAATCGTGCCGTGAGAAACCCCGCCGTTCCTGCGCCAGAAGCGCTAGAGCGTCCCCCACTGCCAGCATTGCCGTCGTCGAGGTGGTGGGAGCCAGACCGAGCGCGCACGCCTCCTCAATTGGGCCGATGTCAAGTATCACGTCGGCAGCCTGTGCCAAAGGCGATGAGGCCCGTCCAGTTATGAGAGCAACGATGACAGATAGCTGTCGAGCGGCGCAGATGAGTTGCATAATTTCGGCAGTTTCGCCAGAATTGGAGAGCGCGAGAATAAGGTCTCCCGGACGGACGCGCCCGAGATCCCCGTGCAAGGCATCGACTGGGTCGAGGGTGATCGATCGGGTGCCGGTCGAAGCAAGAGTTGCTGAAATCTTTTTTCCAACCAGTCGCGACTTGCCGATCCCGCAAACGACGACGACGCCAGGGGAAGTAAGAATGCAGTTTGCGAGCTTGCAGATACTTTGGTCGATCCTGTTGGAAAGGGCTTCCAATGCTGCAGCCTCGTGGCGCAGGATAGCCCGGGCCCGATCAAGCATCAGCATTTCGCTGTCTCTACTGCATGTGTTTAGCTCGATGTCTTGCCGGGTGCAAGAAACGCGTTTGTCGCCTACAATTGCCATTCGATGGCCTTCATACCTGAAACGATGATGGTTACAACTTTAAGTCACCGGTTTCGGGCGTCAATCATTAAATTACAAGAAGTTTGGTTAATCCACGTTTCAGTTCCGTAAATCATTGTAATAATCTGAAATTCCAAGTATATCTTCACCATCCAGATCTTAGCGCACAGTCGAAAGAGTGCTGCTGGCGCAGAATGCTATGCAGGCGCAGCCGTGAATGGCGGTCGCCTCAGTGTCTGTCCGGGCACTTTTTGAATCGGGAGAATCGGTTAGCGGATTTGGGCTTGCGGGGTTGGAATCGGTTTTGATTCCTTATGTGGGCACCGATTCGAGAGGGAAGGTGCCGATGTGGACTGTTGAGAACCGCGCCCGCTACAGACGCGATCACCTGCGCTATCCGAGCGACCTGACGGATGAGGAATGGGCGCTGATCGAGCCGTTGATCCCGCCGGGCAGGCGGGGCGGCGGCAAGCGGCGAGTAGATATGCGCGAGGTGGTCAACGGGCTGACGTATGTGCTGTCGACCGGCTGCCAGTGGCGGGCGATCCCGAAGGATCTGCCGCCGCGCTCGACGGTTTACGACTATTTCGACGTTTGGACGTGGGACCGCACGCTCCACCGCATCCATCATACGCTCTATGTCACCTACCGCGAGCAGGCGGCGGGTGAAGCTTCCCCGACCGCCGCCATCATCGACAGCCAGAGCGTCAAAAGCGCGGAAAAAGGGGGAGTTGCATCGACCCGCATGGCTATGATGCGGGCAAGAAGATCAACGGCAAGAAGCGGCATATTCTCGTCGACACCCAAGGCCTCCTGATGCACGCCCTCGTTCATGCCGCCGACATTCAGACCGCGACGGCGGCTGGTGGTGATGGCGAAGCTGTTCGGGCTCTACCCATTCCTGCTCAATGCCGACGGCGGCTATCAGGGGGCGCAGTTCCAGAAGGGGCTGAAAAAGGTCGTTGCCCAAGTGAATGTGGAGATCGTTGCGGTCGGATCAGGCCAAGGGCTTCGTCGCGCTGCCCCGCACATGGGTCGTTGAGAGAACCTTCGTGTGGCTGGGGCGATGCCGCCGCCTCGCCAAGCTGGGAGTGCCTCAACGCAAAGGCGCTCGCCGTCCTCAAACTCGCTTCCATTCGCCTCATGATTGGAAAACTCTGTAATCCTTCATGAAGTCCCCGGACAAACTCTCAGGTGGGGCACTTTCAACCAGAGCAACTACTGCGACCCAAACTGCGGCCCCCGCATAGGGAACTGCAGGCACTCGCGGTGCTGTGAACCAACTGCCGAAGAGCGTGGTGCGGTAGCTCCGCACGCCAGTTCTGTGGGAACCGGGGGTGACCGCCTCCGGCGCTGATCCGTGAATTTCAAACGAACTAAGGCCACTATTGTGCGATTGATGATTTTCGCGCTTTACATCCGTCCGAAAGGGAAATTGAATGCCTTGTCGGCAATTCGGGGCTGGCAAACGCCGGTCAGTTGTCTGTCGTTGATATAATCTTCTTGTTTGATGAAATCCGTTCGTAATCCGCAAAGACATGCTTTATATCTTTGATGTGGTGAATGCTTACTAAGCTATCATGTTCAATGCTCCATCTATCTTTGATCAAATTCGCCGCTTTAATGAACGTGCTCCTGCGACCATTAAGATGTACGAAATAAAGTGTCGGTTGTTTCCACGGAAGTCTTTCGGGGACGAGGGGTTCATCGGAATGGTACCTACTTACGACGATCAATCTGCCGAGTTTTGCTAATCGAGCACACGCATCTATGAAGCCGTCTGAACTGCCGCTTGCCTCAAAAATTACATCGAACACACGATTATCGGTGCGCTCTAATATTCTGATTCGATCTGGATAGAGGTTCTTCAACGCCGCCATTTTGTGAGGCGCCTTGTCATAGATCCATATCTCACCGTCCAGCGATTCGAGTAGATTGAACGCCAGTAACGTACCAATTCCACCAACGCCAATCACAAGTGCCGCTTCCGAGGCTGGCTTGCATTGAGAAATAGACGTCGCGTTTATGGCAACGGACAGCGGCTCAACCAATGCAGCCAACTGATTAGTTCGGTACCTCGGCATATTGACAAGATATGCGGCATTTATATCTGTAAAAGTGGCGAATCCCCGGTTTGAATAGCAGTTAATGACAGAGTTTGCACATAAATGACTGGCACCTATCCTGCAATAATAGCATGACCCACACCGAAAGTTTGGGTCAATAGCCACAAAGTCTCCAACTCGATAGGAGGTGATCTGCTCTCCAATTGCGATAACGCTGCCACAATGCTCATGACCAAGACTGACCGGATAGCCTTCATCGCGGTGGCCCAAATAGAATGAGCGGT
This sequence comes from Mesorhizobium sp. LNHC232B00, assembly GCF_000502435.1. Classification (NCBI taxonomy): domain Bacteria; kingdom Pseudomonadati; phylum Pseudomonadota; class Alphaproteobacteria; order Hyphomicrobiales; family Phyllobacteriaceae; genus Mesorhizobium; species Mesorhizobium sp. LNHC232B00. Next base: position 43,992 of record NZ_AYWP01000015.1, on the reverse strand, counting down.
CCGTCCCACAGACCCCGCAGAATTCGATTCTTATCCGTACAAAATCTGGCGGGAGTTCCTCGCTGACTTCGTCGCATTTGAGGACTAAGCGGCGCGGTGAAACGAGGCGCGCTACAGTGTTCCATTTTTCGGCCATATTGCATTTCCTACATCAGGGTCGCTGAAGGTTCTGAAGTGCGTTTCGCGCCATATGTTTCTCCTGCATTGCATCAGAGCTTATGGCTTGATGCGCCATCGCTGTCGGTCTCAGCCGACTTGCGTGCCGCGCGTCAATGCCGTTCGTGGACAGCGAGGTCACTCGCAAGCATTAAAACTAAATAACCGGAAACTGTCTGGACGAATGTGAAACTTCGTTGAAGTTTTCGCTTATGATGTATGAAAGGATCATTTTGAAGGTCTTTGGTTGTCGCGGTTTAATAAAAACGACCGCGCTCGTTCACACGTTTTCACTAACTCTTATCACTACATCACATCAAAAGCCCTAAGGTCTCGCCGTCATGTAGGTGCTGCCCCGAGTGGCGCTGAACAGCGAGTCGCTCAACTGACAAATTGTCGGGAGATTTTCGTGATCGGATCACCACTTGAAGGAGTGAAAGTGCTCTGCTTGACGGAGCACTATCCTGGTCCCCATGCACCGGCGCTCCCAGCGGATCTAGGCGCAGATATCGCTCTTATCGAGAGACCCGGGGGCGGTGATCCTGCCCGCAAGGTCGAAAGCCTGTTTACCTCGCTACGCCGAAATATGCGACGTATTGTTCTTGATTTGGAGTCGTCTGGCGGGCAAAAGCAATTATCTCAGCTGAGTGCGACTGCGGATGTTCTGGTCGAAGGCTGCCGGCCAGGAGTAATGCACAAATTCGGATCGAGTTATAAAGAAGTTAAAGCAAACCGCGGCCTAACATATCTCTCAGTCACCGGCTTCGGTCAAAGTGGCCCGTACCGAGGCGTCCAACGCAAGATCTTTCCTGTCAAGGGTTGGCCGGTGTTCTCTTTTATCAACGTCGGACCGGGGTATCGTTTCAATTACCCGTTGATGATCTCGCTTCAAGCACCTTGGCGGCATTTTGGTGTCGTTTCGGCTATTTTGGCTCGGAAGCGAACGGGGCACGACTGCTACATCGATCTGGCTATGACCCATAGCCTTGTATCGTGGATGACCGCGTATCGCTACGCTGCGCAAAATGGAGGACCAATGGCAGAGGTATATGAGGAAGCAGCCTACGGGATTATTTGTGTGCGCGGACAACAAGATGATTACGCTCAGCATCCCGAGCGAAGATCGCTACTGGAAAACGCTCTGTGAATGTACTGGTTTGGCCCATCTGGCCCTGCATGCCACCGTGACCGCGTTCAGCAAGCTGAGTATCGGGAGCAGCTTGCCGCCACGATCGCCAGCCAGCGGCGAGAGACATGGAAAGGCCGTTTCGAGGCTGCCAAAATCCCTTGGGGATGTGCATGACCTCCACGACGTCCCAACGGATCCACAGTTACGCACACGAGGCCTATTTGTCCGAGTTGAGTCTGAACATTGGGGGTGAATGGCACGTATATCAACCGCTGCGGTTCGACTGCCGCGAAACGGGGGATCAACCTTACAGCCCCTAGGCCGGGTGAGCACACTGGAGAATTTCTATCTTGCAGCGATGGACCGAAGCGAGGAAACGTCCACCTGATACGTGCTGAATGGCGCGATTGGATGAGCAGCCAGGGAAGAGCAGGTTCGCAAAAGCGCCGACGGTACTTGCGCTCAATTTAGCGAGGAACAGAATATGACAGACCTTGACCATATTCGATTAAGGTTACAGTGGAGTCAGGACCATGAATTCCCACTGCGCATTCATTATTCCGGCTTGAAGCTAACTGCGAGTGAAGGCGTGCTATCGCCACTCGAGTTTACGGGATGGCGCTGGTATACGGAGAATTTTCCTCCCTTCGCGGGGAAACGCATTCTGGAAGTAGGGTGCGGTTTCGGCTTACCAGGTCTGTACCTCGCGAAATGTGGCGCGCTGTCTTTGGTGGCTTGCGATATCAATCCAAAGGCGGTCGCGAATACGTTGGAAAACGCTGAAAGAAACGACATCAGGAACGTCGAGGTAATCGAAAGCGATATTTTCAACAACATTCCCTCCGAGAGCAAATTCGATTTCATATTCTGGAACTGCCCATCGGAATTTGCGCCGAAGGATTATCAGTATCGAGACGACCTCGAGCCAGGAGCGATCGATCCGGGTTATGGATTGCTTAGACGGTTTCTGTCCGAGGGGCCTGAGTTCCTCAGTGCCTCGGGCAGCATCCTCTTGGGGTTCCCGCGCGGTCTTCGAGACGATCTCCTATGGGAAATCATTACTGCAAATGATCTCATCTGTGAACTGATCCGCTCCGGCACCCACTCTTATTCGAGCTACAAATACAGGATGTTCTCCATTCGGAGGTCGTCCTGAAGCTCGTGACACTAGGCCACTAGTATTTCGTTAGTATACAGAGGAGAACGGAGCCGTGAGCATCGTCTAGCCCAGCGATATTCATGATCTCTGATCAAAAAAGCGGTAGTCCGGAGCTGAAACGTTGGCCATCTTGTGGTGGTCGTCGCATTTTTTAGCTTCTCCATGTTGGTCGATGTGGCGCCATATGAGTTATGTTGGTGTAGTATTTGCTCCGCTCTCAAGCCCTTGGTTGCTTTTGCGAAGGGCACCAACTCTGTGTGCAAGTCTGAAGATGCAAACGCCTGGTTCCGTAGCACTGTAAGATGATACCGCCTCGGCCATTGCTCCAGGGGCTGCCGCACATTGGACAAGCGCGCTTATTCGCTCTGAGCTAATCATGTTGAAGGATGCAAATGTCAGCGTATAGTCAGAGCTCCGCATCTGTCTTGCTGGGTTATCCTAAGTTGGGGTGCACAGGTCGGCACTACGTCTCGAACACTCGATTCTACGCCTTCGATCTCGTAGCCTTGACGGCCGCGACCTCGGTGGCTGCCGCAGCACATTTGATCGTCGCCCCGGTGGTGCGAATTCGGTCTTCAGGCGGGTCGAAAGGGAGGGGAAGAATGCTTCTGCGAATGGCCTTGAGGCAACTCGACGGCCCGCCGAGAAATGGTGATCGAACTCGTTTGACCCACGACTGGTTTTGGTTTCGACGAAATTGGCGACCCGCTGGCCCTGCAGGCGGCGAGCGGATCGTGCCTGTCTGCAGTGCAATTGCCCGTGCTCCTATCTATGGCTAATCGGCTTGTTGGCACACTTTTCCGAAATCGCGGCACGAGAGCGATGGTTGGGAAAGCGTACTGCAGAGCAGCTGACGTACAACCGGATGGTGCCGTTGCCAGGTCAAACTTTCAACAGCGCCGCTAAGTCAAATAACATCGAAAAGGTAAGCGCTAGTGACAGAGGTTCAGGTCAAAAATCACGTGATCGGCAACAGTCGCCCTATAACGCTGATCGGCGGGCTAAATGTCATCGAGTCTCGGGACCTTGTTATGATCGCGGCAGAAGAATTCGTCAGCGTAACGGCAAATCTTGGCATTCCATTTGTTTTTAAGGCCTCGTTCGACAAGGCGAATCGCTCGTCTATCCGTTCCTTCCGGGGACCGGGACTGGAAAATGGACTCGAGGTGCTACGTGAAGTCAGGGATAAATTTGGTATTCCGGTGATCACCGACATACACGAGCCGTCGCAGGCTGCACCCGTCGCAGAAATCTGTGATGTTCTGCAAATCCCGGCTTTTTTGGCGCGGCAGACCGATTTGATTGCTGCGGCGGCAAAGACAGGCGCCGTCGTCAATGTGAAAAAACCCCAGTTCATGAGTCCTCCACAGGTCCGCAATCTGATCGAAAAGTTTCGCCAATGTGGCAACGAGCAGGTCTTGCTGTGCGAGCGTGGAGCCTGTTTCGGTTATGACAACCTTGTGGTGGATATGCTGGGGATTCGCCTGATGAGGGAGGCAAGCGGTGACGCTCCAATTGTCTTCGACGTGACTCATGCGCTGCAGAACCGCCACGCATCCGCAGACGCTTCCAGCGGCCGACGCAGCCAAGTTGCCGAATTGGGAAGGGCGGGGGTCGCCGTCGGTGTTGCAGGCTTGTTTCTCGAGGCCCACCCCAATCCCGACGAGGCAAAATGCGATGGTCCCAGCGCGCTTCCTCTTAGCCAGCTTCGTCCATTCCTTGAACAGATCAAGGCCGTAGATGACCTCATCAAGGCCATGCCGAAGCTCGACATACCTTGAGCTGGCATTCGAAGCCGCGTCTGTCGGTGAATGGTCGTGTGGCCAGCGGCAATCCCCCGCTCGGCTATCATCTTCTCAAGACCACGCCGCCGCAATCGCCGAACAGGCTGACAAGGAAGGCTCGCCCGGCGCCCGCCGCGGCGCCTTCCTCTGCGAAGGCAGCCTCGAATCTGGCTCTCCTATCTTCCGTGATGTTTCACCACCGGAAACGTGTGACCGCGTTGCAGCGATCCTGTGAATCAGACATGTGTTGGCAATTGCAGATGCGCTCGCACGAGGGCACCTGTTAGGTATCGTAACTGTAGAAGTGCTGGTACGCGAATACGGAGGAGTGCCTGTGCGGCCGATCGTGATCATACCGACTCGGCTTGGTTCTACCAGGCTTCCCGGCAAGGCACTTATGGACATCAATGGCCGGCCGATGATCGCTCATGTCTGGCGGAGGGGCGTTGAAGCGGATATTGGCCCGGTCGTCGTCGCTTGCGGTGACCAGCAGATCGTCGACGTCGTTAGAGATCTCGGCGGTCAAGCAGTATTGACAGATGCTACCCTTCCATCGGGCTCGGACCGCGCGCACGCAGCCTTAGGTCTGGTTGACCCTGATGAGAGGCATGACGTGGCTGTCGTCCTGCAAGGAGACCTGCCGACAATCGATCCAACGGCCATCCAAGCCACACTGGCGCCTCTGGATCGAGACGCGCAGTGTGCGATCGCCACTCTCGCGACGGAGATCGAGGATCCTCTGGAGCTTCAGGCACCGCAAGTGGTAAAAATTGCATTGGCTATTCGGCCCGGCGAAACGATTGGCCGAGCGGTATATTTCAGCCGAATGGTTATCCCTGCCGGCGCGGGGAAACATTACCATCATATCGGCATGTACACTTACCGACGAGAGGCGCTAGCCAGCTATATCAGCTTGCCGCGTGGCGTTCTGGAGCAACGGGAAAACTTGGAACAGCTTCGGGCTATTGAGTTTGGTATGCGCATTGATGCGGTGGTGATCCAGACCGAGCCGTTGGGAGTCGACACGCTTGCGGATCTGGAAAGAGCAAAGGTTCTCCTCACTACGCGCTCGTAGTAAGGCTACTTCCAGATGGCTTTTCAACGCGGGCCGACAGCAGCCCAGCGGTAATGACGCGCAGCGGCCCAGTTCAACCAGGCAACCGAGGGCCGACCCCATCCTACTGTACGCGACTTAGTGAAACTGGACGGGCTGCATCCTCTCCAGTGCGTATTTCGCAAAAACGGGACAGTCGTTCCGCTAAATCGCGGACAGCCCCCCGCATCTCGCCCGGCAGACGCGGCGCCATAAATCGAAGGGGAGGGCGGTCCGGCTGCACCAGCAGATCGAGTGCATCGTTGCGCCGGGCATGACCGCCCTTGACGAGGATGCGTATTCCGACGAAGCCGGCCATCGATTCCGATTTGAAGCCGGCCAGTCATTCCGATTTCATTCCGGCCGGTGTTCCGATTTGAAGCCGGCCATTTTTCGGACTGATCCTGGGTCTCGTTGATGTTTGGATTGGGTTTCGTTTCAGGTCAAGCTTGCGCTGTTTCAGACGCTCTTGGCGAGCGCTGTTTTCGCATGCTTTCACCGGTGAGATCGATGCGATAGGCGTTGTGAACGAGGCGGTCCAGGATGGCATCGGCCAGAGTTGGGTTTGCAATGATCTCGTACCAGCGATCCAGGGGCAGCTGACTGGTGACGATTGTTGATCGGCGTTCGTAGCGGTCTTCAATGATCTCAAGCACATCACGCCGCTGGTCATCATTGAGTTTTTCCGGTCCCCAGTCATCGAGAATGAGAAGGTCGGTTTTGGCAAGTTGCTTGGATCCGGCCATAACGTCCGTCGCCTCTGGCGAGGGCAAGCGTTGCAAACAGCCGGGGAACGCGGTGATAGGCGACGGAGAAGTCTTCGCGGCAGGCCTTGTGGCCGAGAGCGCAGGCCAGCCAGCTCTTGCCCACGCCCGCCGGACTGGGCTCATAATGCCCGTTATCAGGATGGCGAGGCAAAGAAGATTGTCCGTTAGCCTTTCATCCACGTTCGGGCGGGGAGATTTTCGTCACAGGCCGTCAGCGTTATTGCGGTGAGCCGGCCTATGTCGGGCGACAACCGGATGGCAGCCTGCCGCTGATTCCGATCTGGATGACGGAAGAGATCGCCCTGACGATGGCGGTTCGCGAGGCGCCCCGTTTTCCCCTTTCATGCCTGCGCGACCTGCGCCGCGAGGTCGATGCATGTCTACGTTTTCTGCAGAGCGACTCACGCCAGCCCAGGAGACGACCATGCAGCGCAGGCAATGCCGAACCGACCAGCCAGACCTGTTTTCCAAGAAGGCTCCGCCATCGAGTCTTCCAGGCAAGTCCGGGAACGCACCCTCCCGCTGATCGAGACCTTGCTGAGGGAAGCGGTGGTGAGCCAGACGGGACGGGAGGCAGATCATGAAGATCACCGCTGAACATCTCGCGCGCGGTGCCTATGTCTATGTCCGGCAGTCGACGGCCGATCAGCTCGTCAACAATCCCGAGAGCCGGCGACGCCAATATGGCCTTGCCGAGCGAGCGCGGTCCCTTGGCTGGAAAGACGCCATCGTCATCGATGAAGATCTCGGTCGTTCAGGGTCTGGCATCAGCCGTCCGGGCTTTGAGAAGCTTCTGGCGGCGATCTGCGAAGGTCGGGTTGATGCGGTCCTCGCCATTGAGGCCTCCCGGCTGGCCCGCAATGGCCGGGACTGGCATACGCTCATCGAATTTTGCGGCCTTGTCGGAACGCTCATCATCGATGAGGACGGCATCTACGAACCGCGTCATCCCAACGACAGGCTGCTGCTCGGCATGAAGGGCACGATGAGCGAACTGGAGCTTTCGATCCTGCGGGCCCGCTCGATCGAAGCCCTGAAGCAGAAGGCACGACGGGGCGAACTTTTCCTGACGGTGGCGATCGGTTACGTCAAGTCGGGCCGGAACCGGGTCGAGAAAGACCCGGACCTGCGGATCCGCGAGGCGATCGATCTTGTGTTCCGGCGTTTCGACGAACTGCAGAGCATCCGGCAGGTGCATCTGTGGTTGCGCCGCGAGGCATTATGCTCCCTGCCGTAAATTACACGCGCGCGGCGGACAGGGCGATCGTCTGGAAGCTGCCCGTCTACAATACGGTGCACCACATTCTCACCAACCCGATCTACGCCGGCGCCTATGCGTTCGGGCGAACCTGCAGCAAAGTCACCCTAGAGGCCGGACGCAAACGGATTTTGCGTGGGATCAGGCGCGATCGCGCAGACTGGGGGGAGGTCTTGCTCATCGACCATCACGAAGGTTACCTGAGCTGGCACGATTTTGAGAGGAATCAGCGCCTGATCACGGACAATGCCACAAGCAAAGGCCTGGTGCCGCGCGGCGCTCTTCGCCGGGGCGAGTTGCTGCTCGGCGGTCTCTTGCGCTGCGGCCATTGCGGCCGCAAGCTGCATGTCTCCTATTCCGGCAGCAACGGCAATACGGGGCGCTATCATTGCCGCGGAGCGCAGGTCAACCACGGAACCGACCCGTGCATCGGCTTTGGATCGTTGCGGGTCGATCAGGCGGTCAGCGCGGAGGTTCTTCAACGCCTTCAACCGCTCGGCATGGAAGCGGCGATCAAGGCCATCGAGACCTCCACCGTGCAGGCTGGAGAGAAGCGGCGCCATGTGGAGCTCGCACTCGAGCAGGCACGTTATGAAGCCGCCCATGCACGCCGCCAGTATGACGCCGTCGACCCGGACAACCGGCTTGTAGCAGGCGAACTGGAGCGACGCTGGAATGCCGCGCTCGTAGCCGTCCGCGAGCGTCAGGACGAGCTTGACGCGCTCGACCGCCACAAGCCTGAGGCTCTGGGAGAAGAGGAACGGCGGAGCCTGCTAGCATGGGCGCCGATCTCGAACTGGCATGGCATCATGCCAACGCCACCGCCACCACGCGCAAGCGGATCATCCGTGCCGTGATCCGCGAGATTGTCGTCGCCATCGAAGACGACCACATCAAAATGCTGGTGCATTGGCAGGGCGGCGACCATACCGCGCTTTCGGTCAGGAAGAACAAGGCAGGCCATCACCGTTGGGGCGCCCCGCCGGACATCGAGGACCTGATCCGTGCCCTGGCACGCCAATTGCCGGATAGAGCGATCGCATCTCTTCTCAACCGGCTCGGCAAAACCACGGGTCGTCTGAACGGATGGACGCAGTCCCGTGTCTGCACTTTCCGCAACCAGCACGACATCGCCGTCTACAAAAAGGACGAACGGTCGGAGCGCGGCGAGTATACATTGCAGGAAACGGCTGCGAAGCTCGGCCTGCGGCCAATGACCGTGCTGCGCATGATCCGCGCCGGCGATCTGAAGGCCGAGCAGTATTGCAAGGGTACGCCCTGGATCATCCGTCATGAAGATAAAGTGTTGCTCGCGACAAACGATTCTCATGGTGTTTTGCGAAACACCGATATGTATTGCCGAGATGCATTGTCAAACGGGCGCCTCTGCCAGTCTCCGTGGCGCTCGAAAAGCTCAAGCCCGCTGATCTTTGCGAGCAAGTCGAGCTCGGAGGGATAGACATATCGCATCTTAAGCGGCAGCGTCCGGCTTCCGGCTGGTGTGATCCAAAGGTTTTGAGAAATAAAAAGCTGTTGATTCCGGTCATGTCTGGCAAAGCGTACCATCGCACGCTGCTCATCAATATGGATAACCGTAGTTCTCTGGTCGCCATAGGCGCCTGAGTCAGAGAAATCGGAAGTATATGGGTAGTCCAAATGGATTACAAGGCGTCCGTTCGGCCTTAGAGACTTCATAGCGGAGCCAAGACAACTGATTTGTTGTTCGGCATCTGCCATAAGCGAAAAGGTGTTACGACTACAGTACACGAGATCGTATTGAGTTCCTAGATCGAACTCTGCCATGTCGCCAAGGTGTGTCGTAACCGAATCTCCGCCGTTCTTTGTGCGAAGCAAGGCAAGCATCGTTTCCGAGTTGTCGAGACCGTGAACTGAAGCTCCTGTCTGCAAAAGGGGCAAGGCGATTTGGCCGCTGCCAACGCCCAATTCGAGCGCGGTTCCGTTCTTTGCGAAAGGCGCGAGAAATCTGACTGCCCGCTGGTGCTCGACTGATGTATTGAGCGCCTCCTCATATCCATCGTAAATATCGCCCCATATGTCGCCGTAGCCGGTGTAAGCGTCGTTCAATTGCACATGATCGTTCATGACGTATTCCTAACGTACTTGTCCAAACAGTATGTTGAAACAGCACCATCCGGGCCTCGCCTCTCGAAGTTGCTAACCGGTACTTCTTTTCATATGGACTGCGATCTGATACGGACCTAATATTTTTCTCCTTCCTGGTTCATCCGACGCTTACCGCATAAGAATGCCCTTCAGCAGATGCCGCTCGCAACAAAGAGCATCAAAGCCCGTGCCAATTGTTTGATCGAGTCGAAGAAAAAATTGTCTACTTTCCTTTCAAGTGTTTAGCCTGGCAAGGCGACAGGTTGCCAAGCAGGCGTATGTCGCTGACCCGACAAACCCGACAGAAGGTGTCTGTCATCGGGCGGTAAATATTCCCCCAGCGTTCCCGATCGCACCCAGCGCCTTGTCGAGGTTCACCAGCTTGCCGACTGCATCCGCATCCTGGACGAAACCAGGCTGGTCGCCAGCCATCCTGTGCTCGAGGGCCGCCAATATCGGATCGATCCTGCTCATCAGCAGGGGGCAGTTCGTCACGCGGCGAGGAAGAGCGCCTCGGATATCATCGTCGGCCGTCTCGGCGACCATGTCGCCTGGCGCTTGCTCATACCAGCGGCGGCAATCTGTTCTTCCAGCTCGTCAACGCCCGCTATGAGAAGGGCGCCATGATCCTCACCTCAACCGCGGACTTGCCGAATGGGGCGGGGCCTTCGGGGAACCAAACATCAGAGGCCGCCGCCATTCTCGACCGGGGTGGTGTCTCATTTGACGGTGATCGACCCGCGTCACGGCCTTGCGGGTCAGCGTCTGGAGCTCGTGTCGTCCCGTTCCGCGCGCGGTCCGGCTTTCGTCGTTGTTCGACTGCCTGACGGACGCCGCCGCTCAATTCGGCGCTCGGTGACCGACCTTGCAGCGGCGTCACCTGAAGAACAGGACGCGTCGAAACCGTTGGCCTGCATCAACGTCCGAACGCTGCTCACATTGATGCAGCATTTGAACAGCACCTTGGCCTCCCGTATCGAGGAGGTGATTCGCGATGAACATACAGTCGAATCTGTACCGCGTAGCGTCCCAGACTCTCACCGAACTTCCGAACCCAGGCCTGACGACACTCCCGAGCCTTTGGCTCAACTTGCCGGGGCAGATCGCGCAGAGCCTCGCGCGACTTCTCTTGCGGATGCGATCGACGGGCACGTCGACAGCGGCGGATCGGCATGTTGAGAGCATCGAATAGACCGGACGAGTGCGTCACTGCTTCGCATCGCGGCAAGCTCGCTTACATTTACGTCCGCCAGTCCTCCGTGAACCAGGTGCGGCATCATCAGGAAAGCACGGAGTTGCAGTACCGTCTTGTCAATCGCGCGGTCGCTCTCGGCTGGCCGGATGAACGTGTGCAAGTCATTGACGAAGATCTTGGCAAATCCGGAGCCGGGACCATCGAGCGGATGGGCTTCAAGAAGCTGGTCGCCGAGATCGGATTGGGGAATGCCGGTCTGGTCATAAGCCTCGATGCCTCTAGCCTTGCTCGCAACAACCGCGATTGGCATCAGCTCCTCGATTTGTGCTCGCTCTTCGGCGTCATCATTGCCGATGGCGAACGTCTCTACGATCCCTGCGCTTACCATGACCGCCTGTTGCTCGGTTTGTCGGGCATTATGAGCGAAGCGGAGTTGCACCAGATCAGGCAGTGCCTCCATCAGGGCGAACGTCAGAAGGCGGCGCGCGGCGAGCTACGCCTTCCTGTTCCCGCCTGACTGGCGCATCGTCGCTCCGGCGAGGTCATTCTCAATCCCGATGAGCAGGTGCAGGCGATCGTCTTCGCCAAATTCCGCGAGCTTCACAGTGCGCGGGCCGTGATGCGCTACCTGCGAAAGAACGATCTGCCGCTGCCCGTGCGTCCCGTGCTCGGCCCAGCGCCGCACGATGTTGTGTGGCGCCAGGCCGATAGCTCATGAGTACTCAGCATTCTTCAAAATCCTGCCTATGCTGGAGCGTATGTCTATGGCCGCAGGCGGGTGGAAGGCGTGCGGATTCGCCCGAGGACGACCAAGGTCCCCATCGCCGACTGGGAGGTTTGCCTTCAGGCTGCCCATCCTGGTTATATCGGCTGAGAGGAATTCATGGAGAACCAGAGGCGGCTGGCAAACAACATCAACCGCTACGAAGCCGGCCATTCGGGCGTGCCGCGCAAGGGAGCGGCACTGCTGCAGGGCATCGCTGTTTGTGGGCGGTGCGGTCGCCGGATGAGCCTGCGCTATAGCGGTCCTGCGGGCGACTACCCCGTCTACACGTGTCGCGCCGACCGCGATCAGGAGGGCGGGCCGCTATGCCAGGAAGTGCGTGCGCTGCCTGTCGATGCGCATGTCGAAAGCATCCTGCTCGAGGCCTCGAGGTGGGCGCTGCGGCGCGAGCGGGCCCGTCGAACAGGATTACGAACGCTGGCGACATGACGAGCCCCTGGTCTTGAGCGAGTCCGACCGCCAAGGGCTTCAAAAGCTGGGCGAAGATCTGCCCGGCCTTTGGCACTCCCCTTCGACAACGGCGGCCGAGCGCAAGGGCATTCTGCGCCTCATCATCTGCGAGGTCGTCCTCGACCAAAAGCGCTTCCAGGGCCAGGTCTGGTTCAAGATCCTGTGGCAGACGGGAGCGACAAGCGAGCACTCTCTCCAGAGGCGGGTCCACGCCTATGGCGACTACATCAATCTGGAGCGGCTGCGGAGCCGAGTGATCGAACTCAACGCGGCGGGCAAAATGGACAAGGAGATCGCGGTGGCGTCGAACGCGGAAGGCTTTGTCGCAGCAGGCGGCTGCGCGTTCAAAAGTGAGAAGGTCTGGCTTCTGCGGACACGTTGGGGCATCCCCACGGTCAAGATCAATGGGACGAGCGCCAATCCCGACCGCTGGCCAGACGGAACCTACTCTGTTCAAGGGGCGGCCGCCGCCCTGGCGTCACACCCCAAACCGTCTTTGACTACCTCGCCCGCGGCTGGATCGAGGGACGCCAGCTCACAAAGGGGCAGCCGCGGCAAATCGAACTCTCAGACGATCAGATCAACACGCTGCGGGCGCGGACCGCTCGTACGCCTCCGGCGAGGGCCGCCTTGCGCGAGCATGGCACGGAAGCGAGGCTGCGCTCTTAAGGTCGTCCTTACGAGCGTAGTTAGCAGCACAGCATGAGCCATGTGACATTATTGACCGGGCCGGAGCGTCGTCGTCGTTGGAGTGAAGAGGATCAGTGCCGGATACTGGCTGCGGCATTCGCGCCCGGGGCCACAGTGGCGGCGGTAGCGCGCCAGTACGATGTCGCGACCAGCCTGATCTATAAGTGGCGCCGCACGATGAGGGCCCGCGAGACGGGCTTTGCCGAAGTTGTCGTGGTTCCCGATGAGCCTGTCGCCGCTTCGGTGCCGGCGGCGCCCCCAGCGGTGATCGAGCTGGAGATCGCCGGCAAGGTGCGGCTGCGGATTCCGCTGACCACGCCGCCGACACTGGCGGCGGCGATGGTGAAGGCGCGGGCGTTTCATGATCCCGGTTCCGAGCCAGGTGCGGATCTGGTTGGCGGTCGGCCGGACCGATATGCGNAGACGGGCTTTGCCGAAGTTGTCGTGGTTCCCGATGAGCCTGTCGCCGCTTCGGTGCCGGCGGCGCCACCAGCGGTGATCGAGCTGGAGATCGCCGGCAAGGTGCGGCTGCGGATTCCGTTGACTACACCGCCGACACTGGCGGCGGCGATGGTGAAGGCGCTGGGCGTTTCATGATCCCGGTTCCGAGCCAGGTGCGGATCTGGTTGGCGGTCGGCCGGACCGATATGCGTCGCGGAATGCAAGGCCTCGCTCTGCAGGTTCAGGAGACGTTGGGCCGGGATCCGCATGCCGGCGATCTTTATGTCTTCCGCGGCCGCAGCGGCAANCTGCAGGTTCAGGAGACGTTGGGCCGGGATCCGCATGCCGGCGATCTTTATGTCTTCCGCGGCCGCAGCGGCAATCTGATCAAGATTATCTGGCATGATGGGCTCGGCATGTCGCTGTATGCAAAACGACTCGAGAAGGGCCGGTTCCTATGGCCGTCGCCGGCGAACGGCACGGTTTCCATATCACCTTCTCAGTTGGCCTACATGCTCGACGGGATCGATTGGCGCAATCCGCTTCACACGTTCCGCCCTGAGCGCGCGGGCTGAGTTTTTCTTTGCGTTTGCGCCATTTTCCGCGAGTCAACGCACGCGTTTTATGATTCACTCCAGGGCATGGTTGCCACCGCCCTGGATGCTGTTCCGGACGATATTGGCGCGCTGAGAGCAGCGCTGACCGCGGCGCTGGCCAGAGCCGAAGACGAGGCCGCGCGCGCTGCGCTGGTCGAGGCCGAACTGGCGGTCGCCAGGGCCAAGGCATCGGATGATGCGGCGCTGATCGCNGCGCGCGCTGCGCTGGTCGAGGCCGAACTGGCGGTCGCCAGGGCCAAGGCATCGGATGATGCGGCGCTGATCGCGCATCAGCATCTGACGATCCGGAAGCTGCAGCGGGCGCTGCATGGTCAGAGTTCTGAACGCTCAGCCCGCCTGCACGACCAGATGGAACTCACCTTCGAGGAACTCGAGAGCACGGCGACGGAAGACGAGATCGCCGCCGAACAGGCAGCGGCCCGGACCACCGAGGTGGCGCCTTACATGCGCAAGCGACCGGCGCGCCAGCCATTTCCCGAGCACCTGCCGCGCGAACGCGTGGTCGAGCCGGCGCCGACCGCTTGCCACTGCTGCGGCGGTCATCGGCTGGGGNCGCGCCAGCCATTTCCCGAGCACCTGCCGCGCGAACGCGTGGTCGAGCCGGCGCCGACCGCTTGCCACTGCTGCGGCGGTCATCGGCTGCGCAAGCTGGGTGAGAATATCACCCGAGACGCTGGAGGTGGTGCCGCGGCAATGGAAGGTGATCCAGCACGTGCGGGAGAAGTTCACCTGCCGCGACTGCGAGACGATCAGCCAGGCTCCGGCGCCGTTCCACGCCACCCCGCGCGGCTGGGCCGGTCCCGGCCTGCTGGCGATGATCCTGTTCGAGAAGTTCGGCCAGCATCAGCCGCTCAACCGCCAGGCTGAACGCTATGGCCGCGAAGGCGTGCCGTTCAGCCTGTCGATGCCCGCCGATCAGGTCGGCGCCGGCGCCGCGGTGCTGATGCCGCTGTTCAAGCGGCTCGAAGCGCATGTGCTGTCCGCTTCGCGTCTGNGCTTCACGTCTGCACGGCGACGACACGACGGTGCCGGTCCTGGCCAAGGGCAAGACCGATACCGGCCGATTATGGACCTATGTGCGCGATGACCGACCATTCGGCGGCGCCGATCCGCCGGCGGCGGTGTTCTATTATTCCCGCGATCGCCGAGGCGAACATCCCACGGCGCATCTCGCCGGCTGGAGCGGCATTCTGCAGGCCGATGCCTATGGCGGTTATGGCGATCTCTATGCGGCGGCCCGTCAGCCGGCGCCTATTCTGGAAGCCAGCTGCTGGGCCCACAGCCGGCGCAAAGTGTTCGAGCTGGCCGATGTCGAAGCGGCGGCGCGCAAGACCGCTCGCACCAGGCGATCAAGGAAGAAGGGTGAAAACTTCGCTGATCCTGTCGTCGCTACCGCACTTCGGGATAGCCTGCTTCACCACGCCGTCATTATCCGAGATCGAGGGATCAAGCTACCGCCTTCGACAGCACGACGATTTCGTCCCCGAGCACGTTCGATCAAAAGCACATATCAACCCGCCTCCGCCGCCGAAAAAACGCGGCCGCCCGCCAGGAGCGAAATCCGACGATCAAGATGCCCGCTGATCACCGGGCTCCTTCACCTGTCAGGTAAGGAAAATTGGACGCCCACATTCGTGAAAAGATCTGCGATCGGCGGCCCAACCTGGCATTATTCAGGTTGGGATGTGTGTCTTAAGCTCGTAGAACTGATACACTCTCCCGCCCTCGGGGAGGGCTCCTCTAGCGATTAGCTTGATGGCATATCCATTTGCCATTGCCAAGTCCGACAGAGTGGTGACATGGTCGCCTTCAGCAAATTCTAGGAGTACTCGTCCGTCTTCCGCGAGATACGCGGCGGCCTGTTTGAGAAAGCTGTGGAGCATCTTATATCCAGGATCGAAGACGCCTCGCTCAAGATCATTGGCATATTCGTAGTCTTCCGGAACGTGAACGTCTGGAATATTCCAGTAAATCGTGTCGAATTTTTGAGAGGGCTCTACGGCAGCGAACATGTCGCTTTGCAGAACTACGATGTTGTCGATGCGGTTTCGTTCAGCGTTCTCCCGCGTATTTGCGACCGCCCGAGGATCTATGTCGACTGCGACGACGAGGGCAGCTCCGTTCTTCGCCAGGCAGATTGAGGGCAGACCCATGCCGCAGCCGATTTCAAGGACGCGCTGTCCCCTGACGGATGGAAAGTTCTCTACAGACCATCGCCACGAGAAGAAGTGGGACGGTGGGAACACGCCTTCATGAACGACGAGATCCAACCCGAATGCCTGCATAACATACGGATAGGTCTGATTCTGACTATCAGCAAGACGCCGTTTCAGCTGATCGATTTCGCTCACCACGCTCATCCGCGCACTCCTATTAGATGATGCACAATCACTTACCAGGCCGGTTTGCCAAGCGACGGCCAAAGCTCACGCCACAGGAATCTTAGCAGGGGTGCCGCGCATAATTTTTGAATTTACCGCGATGTTTTGTGTATAAATATTACGTTAAAGCCGATCCGGCTTTGTCCTATCTGGCGACGCACAGCACAGCTCCTTCAAGAGCTCATCAGCACACATCGGCTCTGTCGCAAACAAACCTTTCGGTAAGTGGAGCATAGTATGGAACGCTCCTCAGCTATGGAGGAGCACGTGATGCCGTCATTTGCAAGCGTGCGGTCGGCAGCAAGTGGCATCCGCGGCCGCCGGCCTTGTTGCCATGGGAAGGATTGTTGTTCATCACGGCATCCCACGCTCCGCATGGCGACGCCACCATTCGATGGGTTCCAGAAGCTTTTCGGCGACCGCCAGAGAGATCGCGCGGCGCCCTAGCAGGCTGTTGAAGAATTCAGGCTCTTTCGCAAACGAAGCCTGAATCGTCGGCGTTGTGGATGTAGAAGTGGCCGACGAGGCGGCCTGCAGTGCCAAAGACAGCCCAGCCGCGGCCAGAGGCTGGGTCGTTCTCATCATGCCCCTCCCACGAGAATTCCGCGCATGCTGAGCCATCGCGGGTGCCATATCGGACGTCGAGGAAGCCCTTGAGTGCGCCGAAGGCGATCTCGCCATCCGCCGAGCCTTTGAATGTCAGATGCGCTTCCTCGACGGTAAGCGCGAATTTCCCCGCACCTTTTGCTGTTGAGTGCTCTGATGCATGCAGGTGTCCACCGAAATAGGTGGACACCAAGTGATGGAAGAAGATGAGCAGAAACTGCGGGTGAGGCTTGTCGGTCGGGACGGGCGACGCCGATACGACCGCGCATCGAAGGAGCGTCTTGTCTCGGCCTGCCTTGAGCCTGGCGTGTCGGTATCGAGGCTCGTGCTCGAACATGGGGTCAATGCGAACCTTCTTCGGAAGTGGATAAAGAAGCGCGCGGAGATCCAGTCCCTCCCGCCGTCCTCACCATCGGCGTTCATCCCGGTTCAGATTGAAAGCACTTCCGATCGGGCCTTGCTGCGACAGAGCAGCATGGCTGCGGTGGCTTTGCCGGGGACTTGCGATGGGGTGCGTTGGTCGGCATCGAAAAGGACAGCGCATTTTTCCTCTCCAGCCAAGGTGAGCGCGTCGCTGCCGAACGGCGTGAAGTTGACGCTGGAATGCGCTGATGTGGATGCATTGACTGCGACCATCGGAGCACTGGGTCATGTTCAGACTGGGCGCTGACCTGAAAGTCTACCTGCACCGCGAGCCGATCGACTTCCGGGCCGGCATCAACAGCCTTGCGGTTCTGGTCCAAGAGACGATGGCGCTCGACCGTTTGCTCCGGCGGTTTTTGCGTTCTGCAATCGCCGTCGCGACCGGATGAAGCTCCTGTTCTTCGATCGGTCGGGCTTTGTGCTGGTCCTGAAGCGGCTGACCGAGGACAGGTTCAGGTGGCCGCGCCGGGAGGCAGCGGTGGTCACGCTTACGACCGAGCAATTGCACTGGATCCTCGACGGCATCGACATCGATGCGATGGTCCGCCATCCGGTGCGGCAATATCAGGTTGCCGGTTGAGGGCTCTCGAATTGAGCGGTTGACGCGCCGGCATGCTTTCGATTCAAGAATCTGATGAATCGACCCGGCGAACCGACTGTTGAAGAGTTGATGGCGCGTATTGCTGCGCTGCAGGCGCAGAACCGTCACCTCGCCGAACGCGTCGTCAAACTCGAGGAAGAGCTGGCGCTTGCACGACTGCATCGTTTTGCGCCGAAGAGCGAAAAGCACATTGACCGCCTCTTCAATGAAGCCGAACAGGCCGCGGATGAGGATGACGCCGACAGCGAAGATGGCGATGTCGTTGTCCTGCCGGACACGGGCTTGCCGGCGACCGAAGGGGCGACGGGAAAGAAGCGCGGCCGCAAGGCCTTGCCGGAAAACCTGCCGCGCGAGCGTGTCGAGTATGACCTTCCCGACGACCAGAAGGCTTGTCCTTGCTGCCGTCACCAGATGCATCGCCTGGGCGAGGCCGTTACCGAGCAACTTCATATCGAGGTGAAGGCGAAGGTTCTGCAGAATGTGCGGTTCAAATATGCTTGCCGCCATTGTGAGCGTACCGGCATCAACACGCCGGTCGTGACCGCGCCGATGCCCGCGCAACCCTTGCCGGGCAGCATCGCCACGGCTTCGACGCTGGCCTTCGCGCTCGTTCACAAATACGTCGACGGCACACCGCTCTACCGCCTGGCGCAGGCCTTCGAGCGCGCCGGTGTTCCTGTCAGCCGTGGCGCTCTGGGCCACTGGGTGATCGGCTCGAGCGAAAAGCATCTCTCCCGCATCTATGACGCCCTGAAGCTGCGGCTCAGTTCGCAGCCCCTCATCCATGGCGACGAGACCACGGTCCAGGTGCTGAAGGAAATGGACAGAGCGGCCGCCAGCACCTCGTACATGTGGGCATACCGGAGCGGCCACGACAGTGACGAGCCGATCGTGCTGCTCGATTATCAACCGGGTCGCGGCCAGATACACCCGCAGACCTTCTTGGGCGATTACCGCGGCATAGTCATGAGTGATGGCTATTCCGCTTGGCGCACGCTGGAAGGGGCAACGCATCTTGGATGCATGGCCCATTCGAGGCGGCGCTTCGTCGATGCCCTAAAGGCGAGGAAGAAAGGCGGCGGCCCGCCGGAACAGGCGCTCCGGTTCTTCGAACAGCTTTATCGGGTTGAAAGTCAGGCGCGGAACGAAATCCCCGATGACGGCGAAACGCGAGATGACTGCATTCGCCGCTTCCGCCAGCAACATAGTGTCCCCATCCTCCATGCTCTCAAGGCATGGCTCGACGACATCGCCCCAAAAGTCTTGCCGGACAGCAAGCTCGGCGACGCCGTCTCCTACACCCTGAACCAATGGGGATATCTGACTCGTTACACCGAGGACGGCAGCATGCCGATCGACAACAATCTTCTCGAGCGTGACATCAGAATCTTTGCCACTGGCCGGAAAAGTTGGCTGTTCAGCGATACCGTCGACGGAGCCAGGGCCAGCGCCGTCATCTACAGCCTGATGTTGACCTGCCGCGCCTGTGGCGTCGAGCCGTTAGCGTGGCTGCGCCGCGTCCTCACTGAACTACCTCAGCGCCCCGAGAAAGTGGCTATCGACGATCTCCTGCCCTTCAACTTCCTCAAAGCCGCCGCAGCCTGACCCGACGCGTCCGTCTGAAAGCGATCAGCTGTTGCAAGGGCTGTCCACGTGCGGGGAAATGAGCGCTTGCCCTCGACGAGATCGAGGAAGTCGTTATCCCAAACATCCATCTCGACGATGCGCCAGCGGCCGGCAAAGGCCTTGGCGAAGCCGGGAACCTTGGCCATCAGCCGGTCTCCGCCATGAGCTTTGGCAGTCGCACCAGATTGTAGGCAGCGGCTGCGAAGGTGAAGGCCCATCCGACACGGTCGCGGCCGCGGAACCTCGTCTTGTGCTGGCCGGCCACGACCTTGATCCAACCGAATGCCTCTTCAATGCGCTTCCTGATGCGCTGGCTGACGGCATAGCCGCCATGCCGCGTCGTGCGCCCGTCGATCGCGGAACTGCGGCCGCTCGTGTTGTTCTGCGCTACATGCGGCGTCACCCTCATCGAGCGCAGCTCATTGACAAAGTCTTCAGTGTCGTAGGCCTTGTCGGCACCCGCGAGGCCACTCCCACGGCTGGCGTGATCGACAGCCAGTCGGTCAAGGCTCCGCAAGCTGAAACAAGGGGTTACGACGCCGGCAAGAAGATTGTCGGCCGCAAGCGACACATTGCCGTCGATACGGATGGGCGGCTGTTGATGGTCAACCTCACCACCGCCGATATCTCCGACAGTGCCGGCGCTCAGGCGATCCTGGATGGTATNTGGGTGAAGCATCTGTTCGCCGACGGCGCCTATGACCGGCTGAAGCTCATGGACAAAGCCACCTATCTCGACTTCGTGGTCGAGATCATCCGTCGATCCGACGACCAGAAGGGCTTCCAGATCCTGCCCCGCCGCTGGGTCGTCGAGCGGACCTTCGGCTGGATGACAAGATGGCGCCGCCTCGTGCGCGACTACGAGCAGCGCATCGACGTCTCGCAAGCCATGATCCTTGTCGCAATGGGCNAGATGGCGCCGCCTCGTGCGCGACTACGAGCAGCGCATCGACGTCTCGCAAGCCATGATCCTTGTCGCAATGGGCGGCAATCTCATCCGCCGAAACGCTCATCCGTGAATTTCAAAACGGACTCTAAGAGCCCGGGCGCGTCGGCTTCGCAATTGATGTGTAGGTACCTTCGAAACTTGACGGCACTCGACGAACATCTAGCCCGGCCCCTTCCGGATTGGGATCGGCCGAGATAATGCGAACGAGATCAGCAGCATAGTCGCTGGAAAAATTACTGGATACTTTTACTTCGATGTTTTCACCAGCCCGGGCGGAAAGCCGATTGGTGTAGCCGATTAGCATACGCCTTACCCCTCTACGAATGGATGGCGATCAGAAGAATGCGGTTGCAAATGGAACGCGGTTTTATTTAACCGCTGTGCTACCTACTGTCAATCTGACCTTTTGAGGAGGCATCGTGGCACAGATCAGATTCATTCTCTTTCGCCGCCAAAATGCCGAAAGGGTTGAGGACGCGGGATCAGTGGCGGCAGACACCGCCGCTGTTGTGTAGACTCCATAGCTCGCTGTAAAAACCGGCGATACGTGCCGAGTGACCGGCTCAACAACGGCATTCGGCGATCGGTTCTCGACAATATGCGGATTCGATGAAATTGTTCCGGACAGCCTTCGCTCTAGTCTGGAAGCAAAAACCGGTCTAATACATTACGAGTTATCCGGTCCGTATAGAAATCGCTCTCAATTAAACCTCTTACCCACTCACACGTTGCAGCGCAAAAGACCTCGCCGCTCCCTCTCTTAAAAGAGACTATCATGCCGCTGCCGCGAGAGTATTTGTCAGTCGCCTCGGCGGAGGGACCAGGAGGCGCCTCCAAAACAGACGCGATAAAGCGAGCTTCAGTATCGCCACGTTCAAGCTGATAAGAATGCTCTGGCAATCCGTATTCAGAGTTACTTGCCCAATTCATTGCGATAATTTCAAGCCCCTCTGGAGTACCAATCCTTTCCGGTTGCCACCGGGAGACCATCAACAAATGTATAGTCCAATCCATCCACCTCATAGGCGAAGATGCTTGCTTCATCGCCAAATGTATCGGCATACCCAAGACCCGTCCCCTCCAACGACCAATGCTTATGCCTGAATACGTTGAAACCCCGCGAAGATCGTTGTGCTATTCCAAACGTTGCGGCGTAGATGCCTCGCGTTCCATTTACACCGAAGGTTTGGGCGCCAGGATAGCCAATCAACGGATCCTCCCAAAGACTAGTCATCAGCTCGGGGTTCTCATGGCTCATAGGATCGTGATGTCGCGCCTGAGACTTATAACATATCTGGCCGGATCCTCCTTCACGGAGCCTGATTTGCCAAAAGAAGTTTCCTGCAAACCTGGCAACCTTGCCTCCCCGTTCTGCGAATGCTTCAACGGTTCGACGCATTGGAGCCGACCAATATTCGCAATGGCCGACGAATGCCAGACATGGGTACGCTTGGACACAGTCTGGGTTAAGTTCCAAGTCCTCTTGAGGAATAACATGCACATCGTAACCGGCTTGCTCAGCCCATCTCAGGAACGGGCGCTCATACGTTGCCCATCCTGCCGAGGCGTAATAGCGTGCGTACCCGTTGGCAAATGCCCACTCTTTCGAGCCCCAATAGGGTTGCTCGGGCATACGCGGCCGAGTTTTGGGAACGTTGCGGGGCGCGGCCGACGGCAGCCATACTTGACCTCTTGCCCAAGGGCGTTGTGAAGACAAGATTGGCGAAAACCCGTCTGGATAATCTGGATAGAGTCCAATGTAATGAGATGCGCCACCCCAATCGTTGTAAGCTGCCCAAGTACATGTGGAAGCTACGAGCAGAACCGTTTTGTCCGACCTATCTCTGTTCGAGCGAACAAAGAAAATGTGATGGCCCAATGCCGGCTCGTTGCTTTCTCGGCTGGAATCGCGCATTTCGACTGTGTATGCGCCTGCGGCAATGTCCTCGGGCAACTTAAGACTAATGGTTTCCTGCCAGCCGCAGCCGTTCATGTAGGACTGAGCAGATATCTCTTGAAAGTCCACACTCACGCCCGTCCAGCTTGTTAACCTGACAGGAATAAATCCTTCCTTCTGTATTGTTATATCGAGCTTTGGCACAGTCGACGAGATGAACAGGTTGACCGGTTCTCCAGGCGAGTAGCCAAGTTTGTTGCTGTAGCACCATGCGGCAGGAAGGCCATATCGATCAGGCACCTCCACCCAGGAACTGTTCCAAGCCGCCCCACTTGCTGAAATGATCTTAAACGGCCAAGATCCAGCCGCCCTTCGAGCTTCCTGGTTTTCCTCTGGTTTCTCTTTCATTTTGCATCCTCTTTGCACACGTGGCGCACTACGCAGTCTGATCGACAGGTCCTGCCGAGCGCCGACTGTGCAGGCTTGCCGCGCTTAGGCTACGCATGTCGAGATGGGGCCAGACACTCACGATTCCACCCGCTTAAGGCACGGCCGCAATGACTTCCACCTCAATGCGCGGCCCGCCATGAAGTGCCGCCACGCCTATCAGGGTGGAGGCCGGGGGAGCGTCGCCGTTAACGTAGCGACTCCGAACCTTCCGAAGGATATTGACGAGTGAGGGTTCGAGTCCGACAATGAAATACGTGAGCCTGGCAACATGCTCATACCCCAGGCCCGCCGCGGCCAAGGTGCGACCAAGCTCCTCAAAGAGCGCTTCGACCTCGGCCTCGAATGAATCATTGACCAGGTTCCCCGCTCCATCCAGGCCCAGGATTCCACTGGTGACATATACTCCACTCCCCTTGAGCAACATGCCTTGCGACATGCTCCGAATGGGCGTGTGCGACAATCTCACAGGCACAAGGACGTTTTCATTGCGGTCAGTCATCAGTGGCTCCTTCGAGAACGAATGGCAGATCGAGCTTCGCGCAAATCATAAACGCGGAGCCCCATTTGGCCCCGCCTCAGCCGAGACGATGGCGGAAGTATAGTTGGGACGGGCGTTTTCAAAAGCGTGGCTGGCGCCCAGAACGAACTCTGCAACATGGCCGGCAGACGGGCTGCGGTGAACCTGCATGGCATGCCCGCGGCGGGTTGATTGGTCAGATTGACCGGGATCGTGAAGAGCATCAATTCGAACATCGATTGCCGGGTGGCTCCCTGACCCCGCCAGCGGCTGAGACGACGATTTGAAAAGGACCGGGTTTAGAAGGGCGATCCCTTGTTCGCAGGCTCATCGACCTGAGTAGTCCCGCGCAATGCAACCTTCAGATGCGACGACAAGCTGTCGCTGTGTGCCCAGCCCGGTCGCGCCCAACTCCACGATGTCACCCTCTTTGAGGAATTGCGGTGGCTTCATGCCGAGCCCGACGCCGTGCGGCGTCCCCGTAGTGATGACATCGCCTGGCTCCAAAGCCATAAAGTGAGAGATGTATGAGATCAGATGGGCAAACGGGAATATCATCTTCGCCGTGGTTCCGGACTGCCGAGTTGCGCCGTTAACCTTGAGCCAGATCTCAAGATTCTGCGGATCGGCCACTTCGTCGACCGTTACGAGCCAAGGTCCGAGAGGCCCAAATCCCGGACGTGACTTACCTTTCATCCATTGGCCGCCACGGTGAATCTGGTCACGCCGCTCAGAGACATCGTGACAAAGCAGGTAACCGGCAACAACAGAGAGCGCATCGTTCTCGGCGACCCGATAGGCTTTTTCACCGATGACCACGGCAATTTCGGCTTCCCAGTCCAGCATATTCGAGCCCGGCGGCATCGGTATGACGTCATAAGGCCCTGATATGGAGGAGGGAGCCTTCGAAAAGACGACCGGTTCTCCGGGAACAGGCGTATTTGTCTCCGTGGCATGATCTATGTAGTTGAGGCCAACCGCAATGAAATGCCGGACGTATGCCACAGGAGGCCCCAGGCGCACATCCGCACTGACCACCGGCAGCGAACTGATGTCGAGTGAACGCAACTCATCCAGCCTCTGCCTGGAAAGCGTGCTGGGCCCGATATCGCTGATAATTTCACCGAGGTCGCGAATGGTCCCTTCGTTATCAATTACGCCGGGCCGTTCTGCACCGACGGCGCCGTATCTCAGAAGTTTCATGATCGACCTCAGCCTGCCGCCATTTCGGTTTTCAGACGCGTGTATTCCAGTTGGTAGCGACCGGCTCTGGGCCGGCTCACATATGGGTGCTGCAGGATCGTTTGCATTGGCGACCACAAAGCCTCCGCGTTGCACCCTTCCAAGATGATGATCCACACAGGGGGCGCGTCGTAGTCGCTCTCTTTTCTGGTTTCCGCAGTTTTGACCTGCGTCGCTTCCCCGTCGGCTCTACAGAGGTGCGCTCCCGTCAGAAAGGGCGCTTGTGCCAGGCCGGTTAATAGCTCGGTCAATTCGCCTTCCGGATTGTCCGGGGCATCCGCGGAAAGTTCAAAACGTACAGTCGCGAGTGCTCCACCAGGACCCGGCCCTCCGGAGTACAACACGCGAGCTAGGCCCCGAGACGTATTGAGAAAATGGGACGTGGCCCGCCGTGTCCAGGGTGTCGGCGCATTAAGGCGTTTGGCGTATTCGGGGCCGGTCAGGACTTCGAACTGTTCCACCTCGTACAGCGTGAAAAACTCCGGGTGTGTGTTTGCATCCGCCGCTCGATACCGGCGGCCCCGCAGGAATCCCGGAATGTCTGTCCGTTCGGGCATGTGCTCGTGGATGTGCCACTGGTAGAAATCGAGCCTTCCCTCATTCGCGATGCCATTCCAGATCGCCACCACCCCGTTGCCGCTAAGCATCTTCCACTCCTTATGTGTCGCCGGCTTCAAATGTTACGGAAACAGGCTCGAACCCTTCAAACTCGGCCGAGATCACATCGCCCGGATTGGCAGTGAACAGCCCAGTGAAACTCCCAGTCGTCACGATAGTGCCCGGCTCGATAGGAATGCCCCGGCAGCGGAGGTCGCCCGCAAATTTGACGAGCAGGCCTATGAGATCGCTGTCGGGATGTCCTCCTGCACTCTGGTGCACCAGAGCGCCATTGACCCTTAGTTTCACCTGCTGCGTCGAAAACGGAACGCCTTGCCACACCTCATTAAATGCGCCGCAGACGAGCGCGCCATTCGCCAGGAGGTCGGCGACCATGGCATTTCGAGGAGCCGGGGACGGGCCGCCCCAGCGGCTATCAACCACCTCGATCGCGGCGCACGCACCGTCAAGCGCATCGAGGATATCGGTTTGTGTGAAGCTGTAGCCTCCCGTTGGCGCGCGGGAAAAGCGGAACGCGATCTCGCATTCAACGCCGCCCCGTCCATACAACTGCTGCGGCAGAGCGCAAGGGCTCGTGAACAGCCGTTCTGCCACGATCGGTGCCGACACCAGGTCGGCGTCGGCGAGCAGTGCAGCCTTCCAAGCGACAACGGGAGTAGCCAGCCCTTGGACAACCCGCCGCTGGATTTCCAAAGCGGCCGACCGGGTTACATCGCGCAGTACCGCATCATCGACAACAAGGCGGTCCTGCCCGCGGTATGCGGCCAAGAGACGTTCGGAAAGATAGTGAATGTGCTCGCTTGCGCTCTGTGACATGATATACTAATTGGAATGTCGTTCTATAGTAACCCTATGCGGTCTTCTCGCCGGGGTCAACAGGGTATCTGGGAAAATGACAGCGCCGCTGCATCTCCCTCCCGAGCCGGGGATCCCGGCCGATCAAATGGAGTAATGTCGTGGCTCAAGCAGGCGCTACATTTGACGTCATCGTTGTCGGAGGCGGAGGGTCCGGGCTCTTCGCTGCGGTGGAGGCTGCAGAGCTAGGCCGTCGCGTCCTTGTCCTCGAAAAGAACCCCCGGCCGGGGGGTATGACGAGTTGGGCGATCGGGTCACTTTCTTCCAGCGCGTCGCCAATGCAGAAGGCGATCGGAATCGACGACGTCCCCGATGCTCATTTCGAAGACATGGCACTCTTTCATGGCCCGCTGCTCGCGAGGGACCATCCAGAGCTCCGGCGTGCTTTCGTCGACAACGTTCCACAGACGCTCAAAAAACTCCTCGACATGGGCGTCGTCTTTGTCGGGCCCATGCCCGAACCGCCCCATCGTGTGCCCAGAATGCACAACGTGCTGCCCAACTCGCGGTCCTATGGACATGCACTCTATCGCAGAGCACGCAGTCTAGGAGTTGACGTGCGCCTCAATCACCGCGCTATCCGTCTCATCAAGGAGAAGGGTCGGATTTCCGGCGTGGCGGCTGAGCACGGAGGCGTCACACATCGATACCTCGCGACTCGGGGCGTGGTCCTTGCCGGAGGCGATTTCAGCGCGAATCGGGAAATGAAACAGGAATTTGCGGGAGAAAGCGTGGCCCACGCGGACGCTCTCGTAATCACGAGCACGGGTGACGCCATCCGGATGGGTTTGGAGGCCGGCGGAGAGATCGTCAACGGCGATCTCGTCAGCGGCCCGCAGCTCCGCTTCATACCTCCCCGCAACAACCTCATGACCAAGCTACCGCCAAACCGGTTCCTCGCTCTCATCATGAAGTGGTCGATGACGCAGCTTCCACCAGCGCTCATCCGGCCCTTCATCATGATGTTCCTCACTACCGTCCTCGAGCCGCAGAGAAAGCTCTACGAGTGTGGCGCGATCTTGATTAACCGCGCGGGCGAGCGGTTCACTGACGAATGCGACAGGCCCGAGTTCAGTGTGCCATTCCAGCAGGATCGCGAGGCATTTATCCTGCTAGATGGTGCTCTCGCGGAGAAGTTCAGCAAGTGGCCTTACTACATTTCCACTGCTCCAGGAGTCGCCTATGCCTATCTGCCGGACTACAAGCGAAACAGGAAAGATATTTTCTATCAGGCTAACACAATTGGCGGCCTAGCGACTAAGATCGGAGTCCCCGGTCCCGCGCTTGAAAAGGCCGTTGCTGCCTATAACCAGAAGCCGCGGGAAGGCACCCCGGGCCTACGACGCGCTCCGTTCATAGCCTTAGGTCCGGTCCGCAGCTGGGTTCTTACCGAGGGTGGATTGAGAATTAATGCATCCATGCAAGTACTAGGCACCAACGGCGAAATCATTCCGGGTCTGTATGCAGCCGGTGCAACCGGTCAGGGCGGAATCATATTGGAAGGCCACGGACACCACCTAGGGTGGGCCTTTACGTCAGGAAGACTAGCCGGTCGAGGAGCAGCAACGCTCGCCTGACCCCAACACTTCATTTGACCCCTCAACCTTCCCAGCGTGAGAATAACATTCTCACTGGAATAGAAAAGGGGCTTGCGCGTGGTCAATTCATTTGAGTGATGTTCGCTGGAAAACGCTTGACCGACGCGCACGCCAGGCCTAAAAGAATGATTTTCCTGTTGGAATAAAATTCTGGAGACTGCCATGCGGGTTGTCAACTCTCTTGTGGAGCGGTGTTTTGCCGTGGTTGAGCTGCTGGCAAACGAGGCGTCGGCAATGCGGCTTGGTGAAATCGCTGAAAAGCTCGACTTACAAAAAAGCGCTGCCCACCGGATGCTCAACGTGTTGTGTGAGATAGGCTGGGTGGAGCAGGAGCCGGTCACGGGCTTTTACAAACTCACCCTCAGGCTTGCCATTCTTGGGCAGCGCTTTCTGAGCGCCACACACCTGACCGACGTCTGCCAGCCTGTACTAGAGGAATTGGCTGCCGAAAGCGCCGAGCTTGTTCGTATGGCAGTGGTACAGGGCGAGACATTGACTTGGATCGCACAAGTTCAAGGCGCTCGCAACGGTTTGAAATATCAGCCGGAAATGGCAGCGAGAGTTCGCTTAGCGGCCACGGCCAACGGCAGGGCTTATCTGTCGACGCTAGGCCAGACAGACGCCATTCGCATAGCTATTAGTGACAGCGTCGATGAAAGACAGAGGCGATCGATGGCCTCAGTAGAAGATTTCATTGAGGAATTGGAGCTGACTCGGAAAAGAGGTTGGGCGATTTCAGACGAGGAGGCTGAGACTGGTATCGTTGCGATTGCTGCCCCGATTAAATTGGCCGATGGCCAAACGGTCGGCACGGTCAGCGTCGCAGGTCCGAGTTCGCGCCTAACCGCAGATCGGCATGGAGATGTGGCATCATCGGTTTTGTCAACGGCTGCCAAACTCGGTGAGCTCTGGCCCTTGAGGCAACGGTACAACAAAGAAAGTGACTTACACGCGCACAAAATTGCTCACTCTGCCCATTCGACAAATTCGGGCATCTGATTTGATCAGAAAAACGATAGGTTCTAGTTCTTACCGGCTGCTTCGCCCCAGCTGCTGAGACTAGGCAATACGATTCAGATTCCGTCTATCTCGACGAGAGCCGGGATCCGGAATTCGTCCGCGATGAGGTGGCGCGCGGGCGGGCGATCATCCCCGCCAACATCAATCATCCCGAGACCGAGCCGATGATCATCGGCCGCAATTTTCTTCCAAAATCAACGCCAATATCGGCAATTCCGCCGTCACCTCGTCGATGGCGGAAGCGGTCGAGAAGATGGTCTAGGCCATCCGCTGGGGCGCCGACACGGTATGCCATGAGCAAGCATTTTCGCCCCTGGAAGATAGATCAGCCTCATCTGCTGCCACCGAGCGTGCAGGACTTCGTGCCGAGGGACCACCTGTCGCGGTTCATTGTGGAACTGGTGCGGGAGAGCCTCGACCTGAGCGAGATTGCCAGCAGCTACACGAGTGCCCTCGGCCAGCCGCCCTTCGATCCTCGTCTGATGGTAGCGCTGCTGCTGAATGGCTACGCGAGCGGCATCTATTCCTCTCGGCGCATCGCCAAGGCGTGCGTCGAGCGCGCCGAAACTTCATGATGATCGCCGCCCTTGATGCGCCGGATTTCCGCACGATCTCAGACTTCCGCAAGCGGCACTTGAAGCCGTTGGCTGGGCTGTTTGTGGAGGTGTTGAAGCTCGCCGAGAAGGCCGGGCTGGTGCGGCTCGGGCATGTCGCGCTCGACGGCACCAAGATCAAGGCGAATGCGTCCAAACACAAGGCGATGAGCTACGATCGGATGAAGAGGCGCCAAGCCGAGTTGCAGGCCGAGGTCGATCGCTGGCTGCCGCCGCCGAGGCCGCCGATGCCGAAGAGGACAAGTTGCACGGCCACAAACGCGGCGACGAGCTGCCCAACTGGGTCGCCGACAAGCAGAAGCGGATCGCCAGGATTGCCGAGGCCAAGGCTGAGCTGGAGGCCGAGGCGAAGGCCGCGGCCGACGAGGAGCGTCGCATCGAGGCCGAGAAGCAGAAGAGCCGCGAGGCCGATGGCCGCAACAAGACCGGCAAGGCCGCCGCGCCGCCGTCCGACGAGCCTGCCGCAAAGGCACAGCGCAACTTCACCGATCCTGAAAGCCGTATTCTCAAAACCAAGGATGGCTTCATACATGGCTATAACGCGCAGGCGGCCGTCGATGGCAAAGCGCAGATCATCGTCGCGCACACCCTGACGCCGAGCACAAGCGACCATGGCCAGCTGGTGCCGCTGGTCGATGGCATCGAAGCCAACCTCGGCCGCAAACCGCAACAAGCTTCCGCCGACAGCGGATATCTAAGCGAGGACAACCTCGCGAATCTCGATCAGCGCGGGATCGACGGCTACGTCGCCACTGGACGCGCCAGCCGCCCCACGGCCGACAACGGCAAGGTCGGCGGACCACTGACACAGGCGATGAGAAAAAAGATCGCCGACGGCGGTTTCGACACCCCCTACAGGTTACGAAAGCAGATCGTGGAGGCGGTGTTCGGACAGATCAAGCAGGCGCGCGGCTTCCGCCAGTTCCTGTTGCGAGGCTTGGCAAACGTTCGTGCCGAATGGGCGATGATCTGCACCGCCCCAAACTCGTGAAGCTCGCAAGGGCAGCATGAGCCAGCTATCGTCATCAAATAAGCCCGGCCAGAAAGCTAACTGGACGGGCTCCTAGACTTGAGCAGGATCACAACATGGGTTGAACGGAGACCACCGGGCGGTGTTACCGCCTCCATTCGACAGCTTTACCAGTGGCTGCGCCATCTATTCGCCGACGGCGGCTATGCCGGAGAAAAACTGACGCAGGCTCTCGCCGACCTGGGTACATGGACCATCGAAATCATCAAGCGCTCCGACGCGGCCAAGGGCTTCGAGGTCCTGCCGCNCGGACGTTGTCGCCGGCTCGCCAAGGATTTCGAGGCGACTATCGCCAGCGCCGAGGCATGGATATTCATCGCCTCCATCCGCCTCATGCTCCGCCGCCGCGCAGCTCCACCTCGCACGTCACCGAGTTTCGAGTCAGGCCCTAAGAGAGACTTGCAAGCGCCTTTTTGTGCGGGAGGTTGTTTGCCTGGAGCACGGTCGTCTACGCGCTCGACATGTGTCGCCGCATCATGGGGCTTCGCGGGATGGTCCTTCCAATATATGTCTCCGAGCAAACTCGTGGTGCAACGGTCTTAACGGAATGGACCAGCCTCGGTCCCGGCAGGGACTTCTCTTCACGCCATGAGCGCAGAGCTCGAGACTTAGGCCGTGGCCATCTCCTTGGTGAAGAACTCACCGGAGCGGAGCATCGCATGATGACGGCAAGCTTGCGGACGACAGCGACAGCGGGGCGTTTGAAGCCGATCTTCTCGCGTAGTTTAGTTTTATACCCAATTGCGCAAGTGGCTATGGCCCGGCTGTTGTAGGTCCAAAGCGGAATCACACACTGGTCGAACTGTCATCCCCTGATTCGTCGAGATGCTCCGTGCCGTATCGCCAGTAATCAAAATGTTGCGACATATCCTTCCGGAATAAATTCACAGAACTTTTACGATCGCAAATCGCTGCCAATGGTACGTTCACCACCAAGTCCGAGGTCAGGCACGGCTAAACAGTTGTTGCAGATTTAGGCTCGGATCGTCGCACAGCACGCAACTCGGGGCAACAGCCAATGGCAAGAAGGGCGCTCATCCTGATCGAAGGCCATCCAAGGGGTAATGGTCTGCGGTACGTCCAGGCGGCCCAGCGTCTTCGCCTTCATCCAATTACCTTGTCGGCTGATCCAGCTCAGTACGATTATCTCGCGGCGGAAAACGTTGAGGCAATCCGTGTCGATACAGACAATCTCGATGCGCTGATCCGCGAATGTTCCCGGCTGCATGCGACGTATGACATTGCTGGCATTACTGGGTTTGCGGGGGTCGAAGAGTCATTCTATGCGACAGTTGGCAAGCTCTGCCGGCATTTCGATCTGCCGGGACCGAACTCCGAATCCATTGAACGATGCCGCGACAAATTTATTCAACGTCAGGTCCTTGCGGAGGCCGGCGTTCCAATACCTGCTTATCGCTTGGCAGCGAATGCGACGGATGTAGAAAACTCCGCCGCGGAGATCGGCCTGCCGGTGGTTCTCAAGCCAGCCGTAGGCAGCTGCAGCAGGGGTGTCCGATTATGCCGCAATGTCGCTGAGTTGGCCGAGCATACGACCTATCTGTTGGGCGCGGAGCACATATGGCCGTCCTCGCCGAAGATATTGGTCGAAGAATTCGCACGGGGCCCGCTCTATAGCGCCGCAATAATGGGGAATGAGGTCATTGGGATTTGCGCCGCCGACTTCGGCCGCCCACCGCATTTCGTCTATCGTGAGTGCCTCTATCCGGCCCCGCTGACCGATGACGAGCATAAACGCATTGCCGATGTTTCGCTGAGCTGTTTGCGAGCTCTCGGTCTTGGCTGGGGGCCAACGAACATTGAAGTCCGGTGGACGAAACTTGGCCCAGTCGTCATTGAAGTCAATCCGCGTCTTGCTGGCACGCCTGATCCTCAACTGGTTCAGCTGGCTTACGGCATTGATCTCATCACCAACCACATCAAGCTTGTCACCGGCGACCAATGGAATTTGCGCAAAAGGCATTCGGACACGGCGGCCGCGCGGTTCCTAGTTGCTGATCGCGATGGCACCCTCGATTGGATCGATGGCGATAGTCAGGCTGCTGCTGTACCAGGTGTCGCCGAGGTCAAACTGTATGTAGAACCGAAGACGCCGATCATCAGGAAAGGCGATGCCCGAGACTGCATCGGATATGTCATCGCCGTTTCACCCAGCCTTGCCCGGACCGAGGCGATACTTCGGCGTGCCGTCGACTTGATCAATTGGTCGATTATACCATTTCCGACCAATG
Organism: Mesorhizobium sp. LNHC232B00; assembly: GCF_000502435.1. NCBI lineage: Bacteria > Pseudomonadati > Pseudomonadota > Alphaproteobacteria > Hyphomicrobiales > Phyllobacteriaceae > Mesorhizobium > Mesorhizobium sp. LNHC232B00. Next base: position 11,669 of record NZ_AYWP01000015.1, on the reverse strand, counting down.
ACCAACGGGAATAATCTTCGGCACTTACCTCGCCGAATCGTTGTGGGTGGGCGCGATTCTGTCGCCAAGCCAAGTTGGAGATGAAGATGGAGATGGATGGAGATGGACAGAGTGAACGGCCATTTCGGCATTTCGGCCTGCGTCAAGGATATCGAACTGCTTGGCGACGGCGGACTAGGATTGTACGCATACCTTGCCTGTCGCTTGCACATCATGTGGATGATCGCGATGCCGGAGAGGCTAACCACGGCGCTCGCCTGCGATTTGAAGCCGAGCATGGATCGAATGCGGCGCTTGATACGCCGGTGATCCTGTTCGATCCGATTGTTGAGGCACCGGCTTATGCGGATGCGGATCGGCTTCAGCGGTCGCTGCCGCAGGCGGCTTTCAGCGTCGCAGGAACGGATCACCTTGTGGTTGGTCTGGCTGCGGTCGAGGACGATGCGGCCGGCCGGCCATGCCGCGCCTGCGCCTTGCGGAGGAAGCCTTTGGCCGCCACCAGGTCACGGTTTTCGCTGAAGAGGCTGTCGATGGCGCGGTAGAGATACATCCATTGGCCGCGGACCTTGAGGTACGTCTCGTCCATATGCCACTTGCTGCCGACCGCACGCTTGCGCCGGTTCAAGCGCTCCAGCAACTGCGGCGAGAAGTGGGCAGGCACCCGCGGCGGAATAGCCGGCCCCAAGCTGGTGCTGACACACGGCGCCCCCCGATTTCGTCGAAGTAACGGGCGCCGAGAGAAGTGCGGCACTGGCGTCAGTGCCGGAAGGCGATGGGACTGTCAGGAATCTTAGCCACCGGCGTTAACGCAAACGACGTTCAGTTGGAGCGCCCCCACCCGCAAGAGATCGGAAGAGCACACGTCTNCGATGGGACTGTCAGGAATCTTAGCCACCGGCGTTAACGCAAACGACGTTCAGTTGGAGCGCCCCCACCCGCAAGTGCTGCTGCGCGGCAAAGGGCGCAGAGACCGCGTCATCCCCATTCCTAAGGACCTGGCGCGATCGCTGACAACTTTGTTGAGCGAGCGCGGGATCGCCCATCACGAGCCGCGACCGATATTCGTCGGCGCCCGCAACGAGCGCCTGACTCATTTCGGAGCGACCCATATCGTACGACGTGCGGCCGCCGAGGCCGTGGCTATCAGGCCTGCCTTGGCCGACAACCCCATATCGCCGCACATCTTCCGGCACTATCTACCGCGCCCGACTATGTCGGGTAGCTACGACCGCAAATGCAAGCATCTGAGAACATGGAGATTTCCTGCAGAAACGCCCGAGCCACCCGACATAGCCTGCCCGATTTACAGGCTATTCAAGAACCCCAACAAATTGTCGTCAGGTCGGTAGTACTACTGCGTCATAAATTGCCAAGCCTGACGCGGACTGTCCATTGCCCTTATGCAGCACGGACATCGTTGCAGACGGTTGGCCAGGGCCACAGTCAGGGGTCGCCTGAGGGTCGGGATTGAGGTCGGGACGTGCCGCTCTGGTCGGATCGGAGGATCTGCGGGGTCGATAACCGTCGGGAAGACCAGGTGTTTGGCGGCCCTGGGCGCGAGTTGGAGTTGAGGGGGGAATCGTGTCCCTCAGAGAGACTAAGAAGCCATAGGCGGCGATACAGAGGCTGGCGTGGTGGTGGAAGCCCCGCCACCCTCGGCCTTCGTAGTGGCCCAGTCCCAGTTCCTGCTTGAGTTCCTGATAGTCTCGCTCGATCCGCCAACGCAGCTTGGCGGCGTCGACCAACTGGGGGATCGTAGCGTCGGCCGGCAAGGTGGAGAGCCAATACTTGCTCGGCTCGACCTCGCCTTCAGGCCACTCGATCAGGAGCCACTCTTCGGCGTGAGCCTCGGGCCGATTGTAGTCCCTGGATGCCGGCCGCAAGCGCACGGCGGCGAAGCGTGTGGCGCGACAATTCTGATGAGAAGCGCGCGACAATCTGGATGAGAATCTGGTGTCGCGGCGGAGGTGATGATCGCGGCATTGATTGTCGCGCGCAAGAGGGTTTGTCGGTTTGATTGTCGCGGCGCGTCAATCAGCGACGCTGTTGGCGGATGTGGCATAGGACGCGGGGCGTCCCGGGCCACGCTTTCGCTCCATGGCCTCGCGGCGCCTGTAGCTCTCGACATTCATCTCGAAGATGGTGGCGTGATGGACCAGGCGGTCGACTGCGGCAAGCGTCATGGCGGGGTCGGGGAAGACCTTGCCCCATTCGCCGAACGGCTGGTTGGCGGTGATGAGCATCGAGCGCCGCTCGTAGCGGGCGCTGATGAGCTCGAACAGCACGCTGGTCTCGGCCTGGTCCTTGGTGACGTAGGCGAGATCATCGAGGATCAGGAGATGGAACTTGTCGAGCTTGGCCAGAGCGCTCTCGAGCGCCAGGTCTCGCCGTGCCGTCTGAAGCTTCTGGACGAGGTCGGTTGTTCTGGTGAAGAGCACCCGCCAGCCATTCTCGATGAGCGCAAGGCCGATTGCTGAAGCGAGATGGCTTTTGCCGCCGCCGGGCGGGCCGAACAGAAGCAGGTTCGCCCCCTTCTCCAGCCAGCTGTCGCCGGCGGTGATCGCCATCACCTGGGCCTTGGAGATCATCGGCACGGCCTCGAACGCGAAGGTGTCGAGGGTCTTGCCCGGCAGGAGGCGGGCCTCGGCGAGGTGACGTTCGATGCGGCGGCGGTCGCGTTCGGCCAGTTCATGCTCGGTGATCGCGGCCAGAAAGCGGGCGGCGGGCCAACCTTCCTTGTCGGCCTGTTCGGCGAATTGCGGCCACATGAGCTTGATGGCCGGCAAGCGCAGTTCGTTGAGGAGCAGGCTGAGCTTGGCGGTATCGACAGTGGCGTTGGTCTTCATGCCGCGTCTCCCGTCAGGCTGGCGCCGAGCAGGGCTTCATAGGCATTGAGCGGGGCAAGGCGCACGACGACATTCGGCAGTCGGGAGGGATCGGGGGCGAAGCGTTCCCGCAAGGCGGCCATGTCAGTCGGGCAATCGGCGCGCCTGCAGCGCGGCATCCAGTTGGTCGGCCAGTTCGCTCTCGCAGGCGCGCTCGTGAGCCATGGCGAGAAGATCCACCATGATGCGGCAGGCCTGCCGCTCCGGCAGCCGCTCCATGAGCATGTCGAAGGTGTGCCGATACGCCTCGCGCGGAAAGAGCTGGTCGCGATAGACCAGGTTCAACAGCGCCATCGGTTTGCGACGCAGCGAATGGATGACATGCCGGTAATTGACGACCTGGTCGTGTTTGCCCGATGGAGAGGCACGTCCGCGCGGCAGCGTCACGAGAAGGGTGCCGCCGATGAAGATGTCCAGCCGATCGTCGAAAAGGCGCACCCTGAGCCGGTGGCCGATCAGGCGAGAGGGCACGGTGTAGAACACCTTGCGCAGCGTGAAGCCGCCCGATGAGGTGACGCGCACGGTGACCTCCTCGTAGTCGGATGTGCGCCGGACGGGCAGTTCCTGGAGCTCGGCGCGCTCGATGTCGATGCGCTTGGAATTGCGGGCGTTCACACGGCTGACGATCTCGTCGACGAAGCGGCGGTAGCAGGCCAGATCGCCGAAATCACTCGATCCTCTCATCAGAGCCGCCTCGTCGATCGCCCGCTTGAGATGGCCGTGCGGGCCTTCGATGGAGCCGTTCTCATGCGCGATGCCGCGATTGTTGCGGGAAGGGATCATGCCGTAGTGGCCGCACAGTTCGTCGTAGCGGCGCGTCAGGTCCTCCCGGGCGTCCTTGTCCAGGTTGCGGAATGCCGCCGAGAGGCTGTCGCTGCGATGCTCGCGGGGAGCCCCGCCGAGCGACCACAGCGCGTTCTGCAGGCCTTGCGCCAGGGCGACAAAGCTCTCGCCGCCGAGCACGACATGAGCGTGCTCGAAGCCGGAATAGGCGAGCCGGAAATGATAGAGCCGATGGTCGAGCGGCTGGCCGGCGATCGTGATGCCGGCTTTGCCCATGTCGGTGAAATCCGATAGGCCGAGGCGGCCGGGCTCATGCACCTGTCGGAAGATGACCTCCTGCTCCGCGCCATGGACGGCGCGCCAGGAGCGGACGCGCCGCTCCAGCGTGCGGCGAACGCCGTTGCCCAGATCGGGGTGACGGCGCAGCATCTCCTCGAAGATAGCTATCGCGCGAATGCCGGGCGCCGCTTGCAGCATCGGCACGACCTCGGTCTGAAAAATATCGGCAAGCGGATCGGCACGGCGTCGTTCCCGCGGCGCCTTCTTCTGCGAGGGCAGCCTCGAATCCTTCTCGATGCGATAGGCCGTGGCTGTGCTGATCGACGCCTTTGCCGCCGCGACGGCTGTCGAATTGGTCTGACGGAACTTCATGTAGAGCCTCATCTGGTGATCGGTTACGTGGCGGCCGGGCACAAAGTGATTCCTCCAAATCGGAAAAACCACCGGCATACCCGGTCGACCGCGATCACCAGACAAACGCCCCCGAAAAGGCAGCGGCGCTGGCGGGTTGAAACTCCAGTCGGGCTACGCCCTCCCTGCGTTCCAACCCGCCAGCATTCTCATCTTGATTGACGCAACGCTCGCAGCTTCATTGTCGCGCCGCAGAAGCGGGAATTGAGCTCGGTGTTGGTTCCTTCACGCCAGGCGATCGTGCGCCAAGTCTCGGCGTCGAACTCCTCGGCCAGGGCCTTGGCCGAGATCGGCTTGTGATTGTCGGTTCGGCCGACTCGAGACGGCGGCCGGCCTATTCCGCTCCAAGGCTTGGGCGGCAGCGGGCTCTCGCCTGGGCGCCAGACGCTGAGTGTGGGCTGAACGCCGACAACATAGGTCAAACCGAGCTCGGACAGGCCCGCCCGGAAACCGCCGTCGGCGCCATATCCGGCGTCGGCGAGAACCACGCCGGGCGCGACGCCCTCGGCCTTGGCCGTCCTGATCTGCTCGAGCGCGATCTGCGGCTTGGTCCGGAACGTGATCTCTGCCGGAATCTTGGCCTTCTTGCGTCGTTCCGGATCCTCCGCCCAGCTGTGCGGGAGATACAGTTCGTAGGCGATCGGAAGCGAGGCTGCGTCATTTGCGATCGATAGGCTAACCGCAATCTGACAGTTGTCCTGCTTGCCCAACTGGCCGCAATACTGGCGCGCTACGCCCACCGAGTGCTTGCCCTTCTTGGGAAAGCCGGTGTCGTCGACGATCCACGCCCGGATCGGTCGCGACTTTCTGACTCAGTAAGACTGGACGCGCCAACGTGACGCCTGTATTCGCGGGCCACATGGCTTTCTAGGACTCAAGACCGGCGGCTTCGGACGGGCCGATCTCTTTACCTCAAACTACGATTGCAGGATGAGATCTGAAGCGCGCTCACCTATCATAACAGCGGTNACGGGCCGATCTCTTTACCTCAAACTACGATTGCAGGATGAGATCTGAAGCGCGCTCACCTATCATAACAGCGGTTGCGTTCATGCCGCCCGATACAGGGCTCGGAAGAACCGAGTTGTCGACGACCCGCAAGCCCGAGACGCCGCGCACTCGCAGATTCAGATCGACTACGCTGTCTTCGTCGGCCCCCATCTGACACGTGCCTGCGTAGTGGGCAGCGGAAGATCCCGTGCGGCGCGCGAAATCCAGAAGCTCGTCGTCGGTCTGCACATCAGCCCCGGGCCTGGTCTCGCCGGCGCTCCATTGGTTGAGCGCGGGAGAGGCAAAGACTTTTCTCGCCATACGGAGCCCCAGCAACAAACGCGTTCTGTCGCTTTCTTCATGAAGGTAGTTCGGACGCAGTACGGGCCGCTCGAGCGGGTCGCAGGTCCGGGCAAGCACTGAGCCTGAACTATCGGGACACACCAAAAAGGTCCCGATCGTCATTCCCCCAAATGGCTCCAATGCCCCAGGCTCACTAGGAGAAAAGCTTACGGGGGCAAACATCAATTGAAGGTCGGGGAACTTTTCCGCCGGATCGCTTCTGCAGTAAAGGCTAGCCATGCTGGCACCGAGAGTAAGCAGGCCTCTGTTGCCGAATACATACTTTAGGGTTTCGAAGGCTATGGTCCGGAAATTATTCATCTCGTTGACGGTGAGGACATTTTTCGTGCGGTGGGAGGTCCTTGCGATAAATTGGTCCTTAAAATTGCGACCGACGTTCACGGATTGCAGCGCGACGTCAATGCCGATATCCCGCAAATGGCCCGGCTCGCCAATTCCGCTAATCTGAAGAATCTGGGGGGAACGAAGGGCCCCCGCTGAAAGCACAACCTCTCTGTTGACTTTTACTCGATAGCGCCGGTGATCCCGTATGAACTCGAAGCCGATAACCTTCCTCCCGTCTAAGATTACCTGCGACCCGACCGCATTTGTTTCCACACGCAGGTTCTGCCGTTTTCTGAGCAACGGCCGGACATACGCGGATGTCGTATTGGCCCTGAAACGACCTTTCCGATTTTGCTGGAAAAGGCTCGCTCCCTCTCGAACAGGCGAATTCATATCAGCGACGGCACAATGGCCGGCCTGGACCGAAGCGTTAACAAAGTCCCTAGCCAAGGGGTGTATCGTGCGGAACGGACCGACAGAGATTGGGCCAGAGCCGCCTCGATGCTGAGATGGCTCCCCTGCGAATGTCTCTGCTCGTCGAAAATAGGGAAGCAAACTGTTATAATCCCAGCCTGTGCAGCCAAGTTCGTCAGCCCAGCGGTCGTACTCTGCCGCTTGCCCTCGGGCGAACAAAATGCCGTTGATTGAGCTGCTGCCACCCATGCCGCGCCCTGCGGGTAAAACCATTCGCCGGTTACCGGTTTTCGCGTCACATTCGGTCTCGTACATCCAATTGAAGCGCTTGTCCTTCAGAAGGAAGAAATAGCCCGCGGGGATGTGAATGAAGGGGTGCCAGTCCTTGGGGCCCGCTTCCAGAAGCAGCACCTTGAAACGACCGTTCTCGGCAAGTCGGCTAGCAACGACGCTCCCGGCTGACCCGGCACCAACCACACAGTAGTCGGCTTCGAAATCCCATGACTGATTTGACATTTAACAGGACCCTTCGTGAAACGCTTGCAACATAGCAGTTATGAGAATGATGTTCCAGTCAGAACGACATAATTTTACGATCGGGGCGACCACTCCGGGCGCATCTCACAGGGGGCGCAGATGCACCGATCGTTTCCAGACACTCAGGAGGGGAATGTAGCTGCTTATCGAAGAATGGCGTGTCAACTGGTCAGTGTGAGCGGGGAGCCTGTCTCTCTCCGGAGCGACCGTTAGGATCGCTCGGTCTTTGAACGAGGAACGCAGCTGATCTTCTAATGCCCTTGCAGACGGGTGGGCTATACGCGATCGGGCCGTCGTTCCTCGGAGACCATCTGCCAGGATGGCGCCGAAAGCACGGCCCTGATTGCGCCGCATGCGCCGCAAACCGCCTTGACGGATGACGGTTCCCACTGAGCGGTTGATCAGGACGGATATGTGCAGACAAGACCGTCCAGAAGCGGCGCAACCGCGAAGCCGTCAAGCGCCTGCGGACGCGCTTTTAATAAGCAGGCCTGCCGCCAGAGCGTAGGGTCCTCGACAACTGCGCTCCTGTGGCGCGACACCGAGCCCCATGCGCGCAAAGGCAAAGTTGTCGGATGCTGCTGCGTTTTAAAGTTTCGATTGACACACGCCCGGAAATGGATAACGTGGAACAACGTTCCATTTGTTTACATGTTCCAGTTGAGCCTTGGCGGATGATGAAAATTATAAGATCGACTGCAGCTCTTCCAGATTGGATGATCACATCCCTCTGGCTCTCGATCCTCGCTGGAATTTGGTCAGCTGCCGTTCGATTTCTGAAAATTCCGGACTACATCCTTCCGGCTCCTGAGCAGGTGTTCGGGTTTATCAGCTCCAAGCCCGCTTATCTCCTGGTCAGTACCGTCTCCACGCTTACGGTCATAGCCGTCGGTTTTTTTTGCGGAGTCGTCACCGCGGTTCCGGCAGGTTTGTTACTGGGGAAAGTACGTTGGGTAGAACGAGCGCTCTATCCGTTCATTGCATTCTCGCAGGGGATGCCGCTGATCTCGGTCATCCCGGTTCTAATTATCTGGTTTGGATACGGACTAGTTCCGACATCGATCCTAGTTGGCTTCAGCGTTTTTTTTCCGGTCTTGGTCAACGCTATTGCTGGCATAAAAAGCATTCCTGATCGTCTCTATTTCGTGACGGGAACTATGGGCGCCAACGCCCTGCAGACCTTTCGATACGTCGATTGGCCCATGATACTGCCTTATCTGACGAGCGCTTTTCGCATCTCCTTGGCGATTGCTACTACCGTCGCGGTCGTTAGTGAGTTCCTCGCGGCGAATGACGGCCTCGGATACGTGGCGTTGGTAGGGTCTCGACATAGAGACACTGTGCAAGTCATCGCGGTCGTCCTGATAACGGCTCTCGTTGGCGTCCTGCTCAACACGACAAGCTTGCTATTGGAGCGCAAGATAATGCGGAGGTACCGCGACTAAACCGAGATAACTGCAGTAAGAACGTCATACCAATGGAGGATAGCATGATGTTTGAAAAATACCTGAACCGTTGTCTGCGCATAGCTGGAGGCGGGTATCTAGCTGTTGCTCTTGTAATCTCGCCAGCCTTGGCGGCAGACAAACTCAAAATAACCCTCAACTGGACTCCAGGCAATTCGGATATTGGAATTCAATATGCTGAAGCCCTGGGGTTTTACAAGGAAGCTGGGATCGACCTTGAAATAGAGCCTGGAAAAGGCTCGGGAACAACGTCCCAGATCGTGGCGGCCGGCAGCACTGATATCGGGCTTGCCAACGGCGCATCTGCTATCTCAATCGCAGCGAAGGGAGCGCCGATCAAAATCATCGCGGTCATTTATCAGGCGCCGGATTGGGGTGTCATCTCCCTTAAGGATACGCCCATCAAAACTCCAAAGGACCTCGAGGGAAAAACAATCGCTATATCGCCAGGGAGCGCAGACATTCCTCTCTTTGAGACGATGGTTAAGGTGAATGGGGTCGATAGGTCCAAAATAAACGTTCTTTCAGCCGATGCTGCAGGTTTCATCGGGCTTTTGGCCGAGAAGAAAGTTGATGCCGTTTCCGCAGCAGCCGGCGACGTGATGATCCCGCTCGGACCGAAGGGCGTCGAAACCAAGGCAATGTGGTACAAGGATTACGGAGCACCTATCGTGGGGCTGAGCCTCATCGCCCGAGAGGACCGGCTCAAGAAGAATCCTGATCTTTATAAGAGGTTTGTTGATGCAACTCTCAGAGGAATGGCTGCAGTAGTTAAGAGTCCGGAGGCAGCAGTCGACGCCCTTCGGTCGAGGAATTCCGATGCCCAGCCGAAATCGGATCTGATGGAAGAACTGACGAAGTATCAAATCCCCAACTTGTGCGGACCTGGCGCCGCTGGTCTGGGCAAGCCTTCTGCCGACGAATGGAAGATTACCGGCGAGGTTTTGACCCAAACCTTGGGGTCACTCGGCGACGGCGGTATCGAAACGAAATACACTGAGGACTACCTTCCCGCTCAGCTTCCTCCCTGTCCCTAATCGGCTATGACAATCGTGGCGCCACGGGTACCGTGGCGCTATCGACCTTAAAATGCTTACGACAAGAAGCAGGAAAATGATGGCGAACGTGCTTGCCGAGAGCAAAAAACCTTATCTGCCGCATTTGGCGCAAGGGCTTGATCGGGTTCTTCCTCCGGCAATTATATTGATCGTCTTTGTTTTTGCTTGGGAGTTTAGCAGTGACTGGTTTGGTATCCCAAAGTACCTCTTTCCAGCGCCAAGCGACTTCATCGGCAAATTCATTACTGAACGGAGCACCCTCGCTTATCATTTTGCTGCGACCGGATATGTAGTGATAGTCGGGTTCCTCGTCGCGACGTTGATTGCGATCCCGCTGGGACTGGCGATTGCCTCGTATTCGTCCCTGAGGCGCAGTTTGTTTCCACTAATCGTGTTTTTCGAAATCATACCGAAAACGATCACTGCTCCCCTCTTGATCGTCTGGTTTGGCTTCGGCTTCACGCCTCGTATCGGATTGACGGCTCTCATGACGTTCTTTCCGATACTGGTTAATAGCATCGCTGGGTTTTCGTCTGTCAATCCGCGCCTGCATTTGATAACAAAATCAATGGGTGCCAACCCCTGGCAGACTTTTCGATTCATCCGATTTCCGGGTGCAATGCCATATATCTTTTCTGGCTTGAAAATCGGGATGGTCTATGCAGTAACAGCCTGTATAACCGTTGAATTCGTTGGTGCAAACGAAGGACTGGAAGTTCTAATACTGACAGCGTCGAGCTATATGGATATCGGCCTTATGTTCGCGGGAGTAATTGCGACCGCCGTGCTAGCCATGTTGTTGACTGGTATGCTGCTCGGGCTTGAGAGAGTCATGATGCCCTGGAGGAGAGATCAATGAGCGCAATAGGTGGTTTCGATGAAGGAACTCTACGACGGATGAACCCTCCCATGGTTCAAAACATACGATCCCTCACAGTGGCTGAAGTCAACGGGGGCTCTATTGCCGCGTCGGATGTCTCTAAGTCGTTTGGGGAATTTGCTGCACTGGGGCCGGTTGACGTCGAAATAGGCGAAGGTGAGTTTGTAAGTGTTCTTGGGCCTTCCGGATGCGGTAAAAGCACTTTGATGTTAATGATCGCAGGCCTGCTGCAGCCAACAAGGGGATCAATTAAGGTCAACGGAAAGTTGCTAACTAAGCCGCTGACGGACGTCGGTATTGTTTTTCAGGATCATCTTTTACTTGAATTCAGAACTGCATTCGACAACGTTCTTCTTCAGCAAGAAATTCGCGGTCTTGACCGCAGCGGAACCGAAAAGCTCGCGCGGGAACTATTCAAGAAACTTGGACTATCTGGTGCGGAGGCGCGCTACCCTCGGCAACTGTCGGGCGGTATGCAACAGCGCGTCTCAATTGCGCGTTCCTTAGTGCACAATCCGGCCGTCCTGCTTATGGACGAACCGTTTGGAGCCCTGGACGCTATCTCGAGGACCCAAATAAGACACGATCTTGAGATACTTTGGATGGAAACGCGCAAGAGTGTGCTATTCATTACTCACTCGATCGAGGAAGCTATTGGTCTATCGGACCGGGTCCTAGTGATGTCGAACTCGCCTGGTAGAGTGGTGAAGGAAATTCGAATTGATCTGCCGCGGCCGCGGCCCGCCTACCTCGGCCAATACCCAGAATTCTCTGCGTATGCCGACGAGATCTACAAGACGTTTGAAGAATTGGGAGTATACCACTTCAAATGAATTTGCGGCGAAATCGGTCTCGAGATCTTCGAGTTCGAGCCGCATCTGGCCCAGCTTCTCGGACGAACGGCCGAAGGCCTTGCGGTTGAAGCGATCGATCTGCAGCTGCAGGCGCTGGATGCGAAGGGCGGCCTCGGCGCGCTCTCTTCGCAACTGCTCATCGCGTTTCGGCGATGGTGATGTCACGGGCAGAAACGGCCTGACCTGCCACTGAATTTTCATCCGGCTGCAGTTAGAGCCTCGGCGGGTTTTGCGCCGTATGGCGCGGGTTGAGCAACGGGTGATCGGCGGAGCTGGTCGGGGTTGCGCAGCCGATCGTCCGTTGCGGTGAGATTGGCGGCATAGGCCGCAGGCGTGATGTATCCGAGCGCCGAATGTGGACGCGCTCGGTTGTAGTCGTCTGCCCATTCGGCGATGGTTGTTCGGGCATGGTCGAGGCCGAAGAA